>JALYTI010000165.1 GCA_030854375.1 Acidobacteriota bacterium
CCACCACCCGCTGATTCCTTCGTCATCCCGTGATCCTCCTTATATAAACCACATAACTACCACTGCGACGGCCACGACGAGAGCCGCGTACATGCCGGCGACAATGTCATCGGACATTATTCCCAGGCCGGCTTCGAGGGACTCAAGCTGTCGCGCGGGGTAGGGCTTGATGATATCGAAAAACCGAAAAAGCAGGAAAGCGACAAGTATTAGCCACCAGGATTCAAGCCCAATAGGTATCGCTGTAAGCGCGATTAACTGTCCTGCGACTTCGTCAATCACCACCTTGCCTGGATCTTTGTTGCCGGATAGTTTCTCGGTCCTTGAAGCGGCCCAGACACCCACGAGGGTAATGATGAAGATTCCCAATAGCTGGAATACAACGAAGGCGTACGAGATTTGGGATTGGGGCCAGTAGCCCAGTCTCGCCATTCCATTTAGGCCGTTCAGCAACGTGCCGCGAAAAAGCAAATACAGCCCGACCCCAATCAACGAGCCCCAGGTGCCTGGAGCGAGAGGTAGATAACCAACGCCGCAGGTAGCGATGGTTAGTGCCAAATAGTCCTTCGGGGAACGCGCGGCGCGCGGGTGCGCCACAGGCGCACACGTTATTACTACCGCCGGGTTCAGTTCATCGCTGGATTCTTTAATGACCATTGGGAATGAAAAACTTCTAAGGGTCAACTACGTGCAATTCGTAATATTCCTACGGCTGTGCCGCCTGATGTGCGGAAAGGCTCGGCCTTTCCGTGTCTACCTCCCAAGACCCTTTCGCCGAGGCTCAGCCTCGGCGAAAGGGTTGGCGGTACTCTCGGTAAGGCACAGCCTTACCGCACATCAGGCGGCATAGCCGAAGAAACTCGGACAGTGCAATTTCTTCTATGCAACAATTCTTCCTACGAGATCATATTCCTGCGCATCGGTGATCAAAACGTCCAACAAATCCCCCGGCGACGGAACGAACCCTTCCGGAGCATCGTTGATCAGAACGCAGCCATCGATGTCGGGTGCCTGGGTCTCCATTCTTCCCTGCCAAAGAAGATCGCTCTCGTTTGATTCGCCTTCGAATATCACTCGAACCCGCCAGCCGATCCTGGCTTTGTTTCGTCTGCGCGAAATGCGCGACTGCTCTTTCATCAGGCGGCCGCGGCGCTGTTTAGCAATCTTGGCGTCAACTTTGCTCGGCAACTCATATGCTGGAGTTCCTTCTTCATCGGAATAGGTGAACACGCCGACACGATCGAATTCTACGTTGCGAACAAACGTGAGCAACTCCTCAAAGTCTGTATCCGTTTCCCCGGGAAAACCCGTAATGAAGGTTGTTCGGACAGCAATCCCCGGCACGCGATCTCGAACGCGCTTGATTAGGCGTTCCAGACTGTGACGATTGCCGCCACGTTTCATTAGTTTCAGGACATTCTGAGAAGCGTGCTGCAAAGGCATATCCAGATACTTAACAGCCTTTGGTTCCTCCGCGAGCACATCGAGAAATGAGTCGCTTATGTGAGTTGGATAGGTGTACATAACGCGCACCCACTCGATTCCGTCGGTGTGCGCCAACTCGCGCAGCAGAGCTGCCAACGCATCACTTTTCCCGAGGTCCTCTCCATATCGTGACGAGTCTTGCGCGACCAGGATTAATTCCTTCACTCCTTCTTCGGCGAGCTGATGCGCTTCGGCAACGATCGAGCCAAAGCGACGGCTGCGAAAATGGCCACGCATCTGCGGGATAAAGCAGAATGCGCAGGGCCGGTTGCAACCTTCAGCAATTTTTATGAATGCGTAATGGGATGGCGTGGCCAGCAAGCGCGGCGTTGATTCGTCGTAGAGATAGGTGGCGGTCTGATTGCCAAGTGGAATCACAGGCAATGCCCGGCTGTTTACCTTAGGATCGCAGACTGCGAGAATGTCGTTTATTTGACTCGTGCCAATGAAGGCGTCAACTTCCGGCATCGAGACCTTGAGCTCATCACGATATCGTTCGACCAGACATCCGGCGACGACGAGTCGTGTAGCAATGCCCTGTGACTTTAATTTTGCTGCTTCTAAAATCGCCTGAATTGACTCCTTTTTCGCCGCGTCAATAAAGCCACACGTATTCACTACCACCGTGTCGGCTTCACTTGCGTTCGCGGTGATCTCAAACCCGCTCGCCTTCAGCTGGCCCATCATTACCTCACTATCGACGAGGTTCTTGGGACAGCCGAGACTGATGAATCCAACTTTCTTCATAACAATGAAACGTAATCTTAAGCAGTAAGGGGAAAGTCCGCTGCGCTAATCTATTGCTTTCGCTTGCAGTCGTTCGAGTTCGTTAAGCGTTCTTTCAATTTCCTGTAGCTCTAAGCGGGAGAGCTCTTGCCCGCCGAATCTGACACGGTTGTAAGCTTTTGTGATTACTAGAGCAGGCGCAAAATTTACAGCACCAGCGAACTCCAGGGGAGTCATATACGGATCTCGTTGGATGCCCTGCTGCGCCAGTAATGCGGTCAACCTCTCGTAGAAAGCAACCGTCGACGCACCAGGTGTTGGTTGCTCTCCGGAAAGACTCAATCCCTTCCTCCAGCCCAATCGTCGAACACGCTTTGCCGCAAGCACGAGCAGTGCGGCGATCAGAAACCCCAGACTACTGAATAGAAGCGCTCGACCATTCGACGAAACTGATTTTCGCAGCTCAGAAATGAGATCAGAGGATGAGCGACGATAATCAAACAAGCGGTTGCGGAGAGAAGTCGCCAGCGAGCGTTGTTCCTGTTTGTCGTAGCTAACAACATACTGAAACCAGATTAGCTCAAGCGCTTCAGCATATTTCCCCAGTTGACCAACCAGTCCACTCCTCACCGGTTCCGTTTTCCCAGCTGCAGGCGTTGGATCGAAAGTGACCCAGGAATGAGTTTCCGGAAAATAAACCTCAACCCAGGAATGTGCGTCGCTTTGTCTAACGGTGTAAGCGCCGGCTGCATCGTTATACTCACCAGGAAGAAACCCGTTCACTACGCGTGCCGCAATTTTCTGAGTCCTCAGCATTACCGCCATGGCTGTCGAAAAGTACTCGCAGTGTCCGGCCTTCACGTTAAAAAGAAAATCCGACAGTGGGTCATTTCCACTGGCTCTCATTTCCAGTGTGTAGCCGTAGTTCTCGCGCAGTTGGAACTCTACTGCTCGTGCCGCATCGTAGCGATTGCGGGCGCGAGCGTTTACCACCATCGCACTCGCTAACTCGTCTACCCTTGGATCGAGCGTGGTAGGAAGCTGAAGATAACGACCGAATGTTGGTGGATAGGGCCGCATGTCGCTTCGCAACAGAGCAACGTCGGGTTCCAGCATGTCTGAGAAAGCTTTATAGATAATTCGATCAAACTCATGCCTGCGCGTTTGTGCAGAACCTTCTGTATCAACCCTCACGAACGGAAGGTCCCCCTGAATGGCGACTGGGCGAGAAGCTGCAAAGAGAACTGGAGATTCTATGGGCTCGAGAAAAAACGTCTGGCTCGTGAGACGATGAACTGCTTCGGTGGTGCCCAGCGGAAAGAAGCCAGTGCCCTCTAACCTCTTTTCGCCGCGCCGTACTTCGGCTGATTTTCTCCAGCCGCGCCCGGTGAACTCGTCCAACGCTACGCCGCGCCATCTGATGTCACGTCCGGGTGGTGTGTCGGCTATGCGGGTATGCATTACCACCGCGTCGTCCATCTTGAGATTACCAATTTCTCCCAGCGTGACGCTTTCCGAGAAACCGGTGAAATTACCGCCTGCACCACCCATGTGAGTCAGCGCCGCGGCGCCCGAGCGTGGAGCAACGAGGAACAAAGGCAAAGCCAGCACAAAGATCAGCAACAGCAATAACAGGGCGACAAACGGCAGCCGGCTGGCCTCCGTGTTTCGTTTTCCGCTTCGACGCGCCGCGTTTTTGAAGATACGCGAATCCGGTGGTACCAGAAGGTGACTCTCGGACTGCGGTATCGCTCGCTTAGATTTCCGGATCTCGAAAGCAATTATTGTGGAGAGGCCGCAGAGAAGGTACAAACTTAAGGACCCCAGGAAGATCGGACTAAAGCTTAGGCCTGCAGCCAGCAGCACTTCGAAAAAAGAAATGAGATACAAAAAGACCCAGTCGCGGTCTTTCTTTACCTGCACCAACTTGACTGCAGATAGAAACACGATGAGGTGAGCAAGTGGGGTAACACCCAATCTTTCTACCGGCTCACCGATAGCTTTCTGGAAACGCCAGTCGAGAAAGAACAGCGGGATAGAGATCAGCACCACTACCAGGCCAATCCGTTCTGAGAGTTGCCATTTCGTACCTTCGAGTTTCCAGGCTGCGGCCATCAAAAGAAAGAAGAGTGTGGCAAGAACTACTGGCAGCCCGCCAGCCAACATCAGCGCTAACGTCGCGACGGCGAGTGTGGCGTAGGAGAAGGCTCGAAAGTATGTCTCAAAACTCATGTGAACTAAGGTCCTGTGGCACCTGCGATTCAGATCGGGTCCACCAACTACCGGCGTCGGACCACGCGCCATGCATCATTACAACTATTTCTGTATTACTTTAATTTCGAAAAGTTTGGGCCATAGTTTGCCCGTCACAAATAGCCTGCCATTCATTTCGTCATAAGCAATGCCATTGAGGACTGCCTCTTCGTCGTGAACTTCACCCGGCGCAAGTAGTCCTGTTAGATCAATCCAGCCAACTATCATTCCTGTGTGGGCATTAATACGAGCGATCTTGTCGGAGTGCCAGATGTTCGCATAGATTTCACCCTGAACATATTCGAGTTCATTGATCTCGGTGACCGGGCTGGATCCGTCACCGACTGCGATTGTCCTCCGCACCTCGAAGTTGTCTGGAGTAAGAAAGCGTAACTGATTGGTGCCATCACTCAGGATCAACGACTGCCCGTCATTGGCCAAGCCCCAGCCTTCGCCAGTTAAGCTAAACTCTCCAAGCTTCGTGAAAGTCGATGCGTCGTAAATGAAGCCCCGATGATTCAGCCAGGTTAGCTGGTATATCTTGCCATTCAAAAGCGTTATACCTTCAGCAAAATATGGACTGGGCACATCGACCTTCTTCAACACCGTGCCCGTTTCAAGTTCTACCAAACGCAGACTCGACCTGCCCTCCTGTCCCGTACTCTCAAGTAACTTTCCATCATGAAAAACCAGTCCCTGCGTAAACGCGTTCGGATCGTGAGGCCACGTGTGGACTACTTGGTAACCATAACTGGGATTGTGTTTGTTATCCGCAACCCTTTCGGGGGCGAGATTTGCGACGGAGCCGGTCCGGCAGCCTAAAGTACTGAGCGAGAGAAGAAGAACTAAGACTCCGCCTAAGACTATATTTCCTTTGTTTGGCACCAGAGTGAACAGATTGATCGGCCGTGTCTTGAAAATCATTTTGCGCAGCGATGAAAATGGACAAGCCAGCTTAACATCACGTTGGGTTTCGAGATAATCCAGCGGACCCGAGCCGACCCGATCATTAATTGACGGGCTTCGAGAGTTCCCACCGCCAGAAATCGCCTCGCGCACTGAAACGAATACGTACGGCCAGGCGCAGAATACCTGTGAGTGCTTTTGATGCAGGCGAACCCGTCTTCGCAGCCACTGAAACCGACGTGGTTGAACGTAGGAATCTTCGTAACCCTTGAGTTCAGTTAGCTTTCACGGACTCGGTGGGGTCGCATTTCCCACGTTTAAGGTTGTTGGCACATCCGTTGCCCTTTGGCCCCTCCATGGCAGCCGAACTCACTCTTAATCGACCATCGCTTGGCAAACCGCGCGGCCGAATTGTCGTGCACCGGGCAAGTGTGAATTGGAAGATGGCAAGACGCCTTCGCATTATGGTGAAGGTCGTGAGCATTGTGCTAACGGTGGCTTTTGCAGTCGTAGCGAGTATTGCGCTCTATTCGTATATTAATTTTTCGAGTCTCATCGATCAGCAAA
>JALYTI010000698.1 GCA_030854375.1 Acidobacteriota bacterium
TCTCCGCCAAGCAGCAGAACACGGTCGCGCAGCGAGTTGAGTTCATCGTCAAGATGCCGGTGTTGTTGACTCATTTTAATCTGGTGGCTGGTCTTTGGTCTTGGGTCTTAGGCCTTAGGTCTTAGGCCTTAGGTCTTAGGCCTTAGGTCTTTGCTCCTCGATTACCGATGTTGAAAGGCCAAGCGGAACCAAGTCCGAAGACCCAAGACCAAAGACCAAAGACCTTTTTCATCCAAATCGCCCTGTTATGTAGTCCTCTGTCAACTTCTCATTCGGATTGGTAAACATTTTCTCAGTAGAGTTGACTTCAATAAGCTTACCGAGCAGGAAGAATGCGGTCGTGTCAGAAACGCGTGCCGCCTGCTGCATGTTATGAGTCACGATTACGATGGTGTACTGCTTCTTCAATTCAACTATCAGTTCTTCTATTTTGTGCGTGGCCACCGGATCAAGCGCCGATGCCGGTTCGTCCATCAATACTACCTCAGGGCGTATTGCCAGCGCTCGCGCAATACACAGGCGTTGCTGCTGTCCGCCGGACAGGCTTAACGCCGATGATTTCAAGCGGTCTTTAACTTCAGTCCAAAGCGCGGCGTCTTTTAATGCCTGCTCCACTCTCTGTTCGAGCTCAGCCTTGGTTTGGGTGAGACGATTAATTCGTAAGCCATAGGCCACGTTATCAAATATCGACTTCGGAAACGGATTAGACTTTTGAAAAACCATTCCTACTTTTCGGCGCAGTTCAACGACATCGGTTCCGGCTGCATAAACATCGCGGCCATCGATCAATACCTGGCCCTCCACTCGCGTCGCGGGAATCACATCATTCATGCGATTCAGCGTGCGCAGAAAAGTCGACTTGCCGCAGCCTGATGGCCCAATGAAGGCCATCACGATTCGCTCAGGAATCTCCAGCGAAACATCGTGCAGCGCCTGCGTTTTCCCATAATAGAAGCTCAGGTTACGCACGGCCACCTTTGCCGCTTGTCCCGCTGGCGCAGACGCAGGACCCTCGTCGGTGCGCTCTGGCACCTCGATCCTGGTGATTGTTTGTGCGGGTATGGGCATAGGGAAAGACTAAAACCTTTTGCGAGTGAAAAACCGAACCAGAATATTTATGGTCAGGATCAAGGTCATCAGAACAAGCGTCGCTGCCCACGCCTGCGCGTGCCAGTCGTCGTAGGGCGAGATCGCATAGTTATAAATTTGCACAGTCAGCGAAGCGATGGGTTGATCCAGGTAGTAACTGAAGAAGCGGCTGCCAAAAGCCGTGAATAGCAATGGGGCTGTTTCTCCCGAGATGCGTGCAATCGCGAGCATGGCGCCAGTCGCAATTCCCGAAGCTGCCGCCGGCACGACGACACCGAGCGTAACTCTCCATTGCGGTGCGCCCAGGGCGAGTGCTCCTTCGCGCAAACTGTGTGGGACGAGTTTGACCATCTCTTCTGTTGTTCGCGCAACAATCGGAATCATGATCATAGCCAGGGCGATACCGCCGGCCAGCGCCGAAAAATGTTTCAGTGGCACGACGACGATCGTGTAAACAAAAACACCCGTAACTATCGATGGAATTCCTGTCAACGTATCCACCATGAATCGGACCAGGCTACCAAATCGTCCGGAGCCAAATTCGGAGAGATAAATACCGACAGCGATGCCGAAGGGAAGGCCTATAGCCGACGAAAGCCCGAGCAACACGAGGGTTCCCACGATCGCATTGCCGATGCCGCCGCCTTCGCCTACCGGCCGCGGACTGTCAACCAGAAAACGCAGATTGAGCGAACCAATGCCCTGCATGGCAATGTAAACGAGAATAATCAGCAAAATCCCCACAGCCGTGAGGGTGCAAAGCGCGGTGAGCGTGGTCATCGTTGCACTCGTGCTGCGGCGCAATTGATCAACTTTTCTCATCGTCTTGTTAAGTACTAGTCTGCTAGCTCGATGTTTAGACTCGCTCGATGTTTAGACTCGCTCGATGTTTAGAAAGGGCACTTGTGCCCCAACCGTGGCGCACAAGTGCGCTGACTAAACGGTTGTGGATGTGGTGGCGCACAAGTGCGCTGACTAAACGGT
>JALYTI010000699.1 GCA_030854375.1 Acidobacteriota bacterium
GTACCACCACGCGGTAGCGGGTGGGTTCTGGACAAGATTCAAGTTGGGTTGAGTATTTATACAACGGACCCACCCGCTACCGCGTGGTGGTACTGACCTCATGGGGCCGTGTCTATCGCAATCCAGCCGGGCAAATTGCACTAGTATCGACAAGTGCCGCTACCTAAAATTTGACACGTTCACGATCGCTCTTTAAGATTGCTGTGCTCTTGATTCCCTCCCCAGGCGGTTGCATGACACGTCGGCGTAAAATATCCCTTTGAGGTTAACTCGATGAGAAGACTATTGATTGTGATCGCGGCCCTCGCTTGCCTTGCCGTAATCGTTGTTGCCTGCGCTAATTCAACGTCAACGGTGGGCGGTAATTCAACGTTAACAGCGATGCAGGACGTTCCTAAAGAGGGCAAGGAACAGCCAAAGCTCGTGACCCTGGGGAAAGACAGCCAGTCTGACAAGTATGGTGAGGCTGCGTTCAATCATGAGAACCATACAACCAAGAACTACAGCGTCGATGGCAAGAGCGTTATCGCGTGTGTAGAGTGTCATCACACGGATCAGCCGGCCTCGGCATTGCAGCCTCCTTTAAAGACTTCCGAAAGAGATAAGCCGCTGACTGCAGCGTTACTTGCGACTCCCGACGCGAAGCCAGTCAAGACGTGTCGAGCGTGCCACCTGCAAGCCGGCGACGATAGCGCGCCGCTTCCCGCTGTCACTTACGCGGGCAAGACAACTCCTACGAAACTTACTAACGAAGTCGCTTATCACACGAACTGCGAGGTCTGCCATGACAAGGCGCTCGCCGCAAGACCCGTGCTTAAAGGCAAGATTCCTGGCACCAACGACTGCCTCAATTGTCACAAACCCGTAAGCTGATTACTTCTGATGGCGAAGAGCGGGGGCAAGCCCACCTTCCTGACCTTAGAGATTTCTTGAGTTAGATAGTTCTTTGCGTCTTGAGAGCTTCTCAATCTGAAGCGGCAAATCATCTCGGTAAGCAGCGTTCAAGCAGGATCAGCTCAGGGTTAGGAAGGCGGGCTTTCCCCCGCGTCTTCTTGAAACCACTCATTGACTGACAGCCAATAGTGACGAGCCCCACTGTCTCTTGTCTTTGATGTGTTGCACATGGCAGGAAATGCAGTTTGGTTTGTCTTGCGAAATCAAGACGGCCTTGGTTCCGCGATCAACGCTTCCGTTGTGACAAATGCCGCACGTCGTTCGCGGAGTTGTTCGATCGATCGGGTTAAAGCTTCTATGACAACTCGAGCACGACAGCTCTCCTTGCTGATTGCCGGGAATTCCGGGCATCGCGCGCACGCGTTGCACGTGAAGCGCGTGAAATTGTTTGCTGCGCCATTTGTCTTCTGTGTCACCAGGCAGCCGCGTGACGGCTGTCTGTTTTAGAGCCCACTCTGTGTCCTTCAAGCCCGTCCACTTCCACTGTCCATCGGCAACCGGATAACCAAACGTTCCACCGTGAGGCGTAGAAACTCTGCGACCGTTGTAAGTACTCTTATTGGCATCGTTGTGGCATGCAGTGCACACAATCACGGCAGCCGCAGCAGCTTTGAAATCGGTTCCGCGGTGTTCGGCGTGACAGGACACGCAGCCTACGCCCGCCGCGACGTGCGGCTGAATCACGGTAGCGACAAAAGCTTCCGTGTTGTGACATGACGCACAACTTGTTTCCATGGTTTTCGAAAACGAGTGACAGGAACTGCATGAGTTTGCATTTGCGCTAACTGCAATGGGCGGCGATATATCAAGTTTCGCCTTAGCATGCGCATAAGAAACCGGCGCGGGTGCATATGCGTTTGTGTACCAGTAAGCCGCGGCGGCGGAAAGCAAGCCCACGACTATCGCGCCCCACACAAAAAATGAAACGGGCCAATGCGATGTTAGGTCCGTCGTAGGTGTCCAGTTGAATTGGGCTTTGCCGGCTCGTCTCCGGCTTTTAGGAAACAATGGCGAAGGCCGCACCATTTTGCCGGCCTCACGAATGCGCTTGTCCCAAAAAATATCCAGCGCCTTGTCTCCGGGCAGTGGTGCAGCACGAGTTTTCGCGTGACCCTTCT
>JALYTI010000166.1 GCA_030854375.1 Acidobacteriota bacterium
TTCCACCACGTCGTAGCCATCTTTTGCTTCCTGCGTGAACGGATTGAACTTGCCTTCTGAACTGCCGCGCCCGCGCGCGTCAACCGTGGCGAAGACATAACCGTTCTTCGCGAAATAATTGGCACGCGCGTGATAGCTGTCGCTGATGTACGGCGTTAGCGTCAAGATAACAGGGAGCGGCGCGGGCATCGGTTTCGGTTTATAAATGGTGGCGTTGAGTCTTACCCCATCGCGCATCGGGATCTTTACGCCCCACATCAAGTCAACTTCCGTTTCAACTTTTGCCGGTGCATTGTTTGTCTGCGCAGTTGCAATCGCCGAAAACGCACACAGGATGAGTACGGTAATTAGAATAATCTTCATTGAGTCATCACCTTGAAAACTCTGCCGGCAAACTACCCGCGCTTCGCTGCAGGGTTAATCTCCGCCAGAGCCTTCCTCGTCGCGGTCAAAAGCGCTTCCGGTCCTACTGGTGCACCCGTAGCCCTTTTCATCCAGATATCAGGAGCAACGCTTCCAATCGTCGCCATCCGCTCAAACTCTGTTCCCAGGCTCCCGGCTTTTTCCATCTGTTCCTCAATCTGGAACGCGATCATGTGTCCGATTGGATAGTCGGGAAGATAGAGTGGATAGTTGATCATGTGCGAGTAGATTCCGAGTAGCACGATGTCACGTTTTTTGAAGATAGACGCATAATACTTGTTCCAAACTTCCTGTGAAATTCTCACGGTGGCATCTCTTAACGCACCGGGCGTCGCGTTTGGATGGTCATACATCCAGTGCCACACTTCCATGTCAACCAGCGCCACCCCCGCGATCTCGTATGTCCCCCAGAAATCTTTCAGTGTCTTCAGCGCCTGACTCTTCGTGTCTGGTCTGCTGAGTCCGAGCAATTCCAGATCATGGTTTTGGAAGACAAATGCGAGCGCCTCGGTGAAGGCCGCATTGGGTACGCCCTGTAGCAGCGTGTAGTCAATATTATTCAGCGAGAACGTCTGTTCGACGTTGTGTCCCATTTCATGCACCGCAATATTAAATCCCTTATAGTCCATCCCCGATTTTCCGACGCGCGTACGCAGGTGCGTCTTGGCCGCCCGCATGCTGGCACCCAACGCGTGACCTGACCCGCGCGCCGGATCAACAATAATGTTGTTTGCCAGATACTTCGCCTTCTCTTCCGAAAATCCCAGTTGCTTCAGTAAATTCGGGATATCCTTTTTATACGCCTCAGCGGTCGGATATTTTTTCGCGACGATCTCATCAAGCTGCGCTTCGGTGTAAGCTCCGCTAGCGCGAAAGCCGGCATACCAAATGTCGAATGGCTCAAGGGACCTGCCCAAACGGGTCTCAATTAACTTTGCGACCTGAGGTGCGAGTGGCGACGAAAGCACTTGCTCAAGCATCACTTTGACGCGTGCCTCCGGCAGCTCGCGGGTTTGGTCGAACTGACGCGCGATCAGCGTCGGCGCCGTAGGAGAATATGGGTCGGCCTTTTTCACAGCTTCAAACGTTCCGAGCAGTTTGGCGTACCGCGTGTTTGGTTCGGGTGAATTAGTCGGAGCAACGAGGCCGTTTGCGCCTCTGTTGGGAATTGGGTTTTCTGCGTCATTCACGGCCGCAGGCTTTACTTCGTTGGTGTAAGGATTCCAGTCAACGCGCGGATTATTAATAACGACGGCGGGGATCGTTTGCGTGACTATTCGCTCCATCACCTGTTGGATCATGCGCGGTTTGGCCAGACCCGTGGTCGCGTCACTGTAGCCGGCTTTGATTTCGTCGCGCAGGTTCCAGTGAGAAAGCAGTCGCAGCCGCGGCGGGAAAAGGCGGTTTCCATTTGCGTCGATGAGGTGATGCATCCAGATGTTGTACTCGGAGATATAGCGCTCGGCCTCGGACGTCGCTTGAGAAATTGCGAGATTCACTTCGGCGGGTATTCGCTTCGAGAACCGTTGCGCCAGCCTCACCTCCGCCCATTGTCGCCTCGACCAACTCTCTCCTACGGCAAGACGCTCCTGAAGCGTCGTTAACGGGAAATTTAGAAGGACGGTGAAGGCCAGTTTGTTTTGAAAAAAATCATCGGCGGAATGGGCGGACGGATCGTATCCGGCAAACATCTCGTCGAACGTAAGGATCGGGCCGGCATCGAGGTCGGATTGATTCCGAAACTCCCGGCTGATTTCCAGCATATGGCCATCAAGCTGTTCGAGGTTATGCTGGAACCGATCGAACATCGTATCGAGTGTGGCTTGATCTCCGGCAAAATTGGTGCGCACGAAATCCCCGAAGACAGCTGCATTGCCATCGGCGGCACGCCAGAAATCCGCGACTTGCTTCATCCCGCGTTGCAATCGCGCGCGTTGCGCTTCACCATATTTCGCGACCAGCTCAGTCTCCAGCCTGGGCATCACATCCTTGATCTGCGGTGAACTGGCCTGTGGAAATGATGCGGGGGTAGATACGAGTGCCAAAGCGAGAACTAATGCGCTTAGAGTTTTCATATTGAGTCTTTTCTTTAGATTAAGCTAACCCTATGTCTCGGCATTCGCCGGAATAGTACTCAGTCACGGCATTATAAGCCTTCCAACCAAACGGTTAACAAATCCTTTCTTGACTGACAAAATGCCCGAGTGCTCTCCCACAAACCCGTGCAGTACGCTAGACGCACACACAGTCCCCTCGCTATGCTACTGAGCGATGCAACCAGGCTTTCCATCTTCTGTAGCAATCAACCCTGAAGCTAAATCCAGCCCGCGCGAACTTTCTCGTCGAATAAGGGAAAGAGCTCTAATCGAGGGTTTTGAAAAAGTAGGAATTGTTTCCGCGGAGGCTCTCGATGGACCGCATGATCGATTATTGGCATGGCTCGAGCGGGGTTATCAGGGACAGATGGCCTGGATGGCCCGTGACCCGGAGACGCGCGCCGATCCGCGCAGGCTTTTCCCCGAGGCGCGATCGGTGGTGGTAGTGGCAAAGAACTATTACACGTCCGGAGAACACGCGGACGATCCGGCTACAGGCAAGGTTTCGCGTTATGCCTGGGGCGACGATTACCATGAAGTTGTGGGCTCGAGACTCCGCTCGCTGTTGGAATGGATAAAAAAAGAAGTGCCGCAAGCGGAAGGGAAAGTCTGCGTAGACATTCAACCCATGATGGACAAGGCGTGGGCCGCGCGCGCTGGACTGGGATGGATTGGAAAGCACACTAATCTCATTACACATGAATACGGCTCGTGGATCTTCATTGGTGAACTACTATTAAACCTCGATCTGGAATATGACGACCGGTCCGTCGAGGACCACTGCGGAAGTTGCACTCTATGCATTGATGCTTGTCCGACAGATGCCATAACCGAAGCCTACGTAGTCGACTCCAACAAATGTATATCTTACGCCACGATTGAGTTGCGCGAAGCGGAACTCCCCGAGCAAATCGCACGCCATCTCAAAGGTTGGCTTTACGGTTGCGACATCTGCCAGGATGTCTGTCCCTGGAATCGTTTCCAACAAGTGACCGACGAAAGTCGCTTCGAGCCGCGCGAGGGAAACCTCAACGCTTCGCTCTCCGGGACACTCGAAATGACGCCTGAAAGTTATGCTGCGCGCTACCGTCAAAGCGCAATGAAGCGCGCAAAACTTTCGGGGCTACAGCGAAATGCAAGGACTCTCTTGCATTATCACGAGCCATAACAAGTTAAACGTCGAGACGAATCCGGATTTTAATTTCCAATGAAGGCGAATCCTATGAAACTAGTCTTTCTGATGTTGGTTGTCTGTGCGCTGGTGTTAGTAATCCCCAGTTCAACTCAAGCGCAGGATCCAAAAACACCTGCCGATCTTCAGCGTCTGGCTGAGGACTATTACAATTGGCGTAACCAAAACTATCCGGTTTTCTCAAGTGACGCCGGATTACACACCTGGGACAACCGGCTGACCGATTATTCACTCTCGTCCGTGTTGATGCGACGTCTGCACGTCAAAGAAGTGTTGGCAAAAGCACGGGCCATGCCAACTACTAACTGGAGCAAAGACGATCGCATCGATTGGCTTCTATTTCTTTCCCAGCTGGATGGCGTAGATTTCTTCAATCGTATCGTGGACTTCGAGGAGACTGACCCACAGACGTACGTAAACGAATGTAGCAACGGTATCTTCTCGCTCCTCAAGAAAGAGTACGACACGCCACGCAACCGGGCGCTGGCGGCAACAGCGCGAATGAAGCAGATGCCCTTCTTGATTGAACAAGGAAAAGGAAATCTGACCAAGCCTGTCCGACTCTACGCGCAACTAGCGATAGACTCCGCACGGTCCATTGACAGCCTCTTCACTGATAGCCTGATGACGCTTGCCAAAGATTTATCGCCTGCTGAAAAAAATGATCTGGTGAAATCGCGGGAAGCCGCTCTTACCTCCATCCACGGATTTGCTGATTGGCTCGAGAAACGTTTGCCGGGAATGGTTCCCTTCAAGCCGATGGGCGAAGCGAACTACAACTACTTGCTGAAAAATATTTACCGGCTGCCTCTCGATGCAAAGCAAGTTGAGATGCTGGGCCAGGCCGAGCTGGCGCGTTACCGCGGGCTCGAGTCGCTTCTTCCCGATCCTTCACTTGCAGATCCCAATCCGGCGCGCAGCACGAATGTGCCGAAAGATCAGGAAGCATTCCTGAAAGCTTATGAAAGTCGTGAAGCCGAGATGATTGATTTTCTGAAAACGAATCATCTGGTAACGCTGCCTTCATATCTGGGCAGGTTTGAAATTCGCCAACTTCCCGAAGCTTTCAAGCCCACCAGCCCCGGCGGTTTCATGAATCCTCCAGGCGTTTATGACAAAGATGATAGCGGTTTCTATTTCATTCCTACTTACAATCCGAAATCCAGCAACTTTTACATTCGTGCAGCAATAGAAGATCCGAGGCCGATCCTCGGCCACGAAGGGATACCCGGCCACTTCCTGCAACTTTCCATTGCCAACCATTTGAAAGATGAAATCCGGCGACAGCACGGTGACGGAATCTTCATCGAAGGCTGGGCGCTTTACGGTGAAGAAATGCTGATGCGTACCGGCCTTTACCCCGTCAATTCGCCATCTCAAGGTCAGGTGCTTCGTCTCGCGCGTTATCGCGCCGCGCGCATCGGAGTCGATGTCAATTTACACACCGGCAAGTGGACCTTCGATCAGGCTGTCAACTACTTCATGGAAGCCGGTGGCCTGGATCGAGAAGCTGCAACTGGTGAAGCGGCAGGAGCAGCGGCAAATCCTACTCAGAAAATTTACTATATGGTGGGCAAGTGGCAGATCATGCGCTTGTTGGGAAAATATCGCGACAAGCAGGGCCCGAATTTTCGCCTGGGACAATTTCACGACGACTTGATCAGGAATGGCAGCTTGCCGCTTTCAATTGTTGAGTGGATTCTCCTGGACGATTCGTCGTCACTAGATCAGGCGCTAAAGTAAATCGTTGTTTCTGTTCTCAAGGGCCGTTGCCTCCGAAGTGTTTGTAAGTACCGGCAGTTAGCCTATGAGGTCAGCCACCTCGCGGTAGAGCCTGTGTGAAACTGAGCAATCTCGAAAGGACGGCTTAAGCCGTCCTTTTGGGATCGCTCAGTGTTCACAGACGTCTTGCGGGATCTCATTTCGGGCAAGGCGCGTGAGGGATGTTTAAGAACTCTGAAATATGACAAATCGTTTCTTCCGGTTTTTCTTCCTGCGGCACATGACCGGCTTCGTTAATAGTCTGTAACCTCGACGGTGGAATGGCCGCGTGTAGCATCTTGCCAATCTCCAGGGGAATAACTTTATCGTCGAGTCCCCACAAGATCAGGGTAGGAACATTGATGGTCGGGTACTTCGCAATTATGTCGTTGATATCTTTTGGTATGACTCCCTTTGCCGTTTGAAGTAGCGCATACCGTCCGCCCGGTGAG
>JALYTI010000700.1 GCA_030854375.1 Acidobacteriota bacterium
TTTGGTGCCGACCTTGGAGGCTTATAAACTGCGTCGTGCGTTCCTTCCCGTTTGTGTCTTTCCAACGCACTGTCGTCAAGCGCGAAATGTTATGCGTCTCGACCCCTTGCTCAAACGTGACAACTTTTATGAGCGTATGTTGAGCCGACAGCGCGTTTGCCGCTCCGAGCCTTGCAAGTTCCTGCGGCGCGGCCGGCACACTGTACGCAAAAACATTCTCGCCTATCTTTTGCATCTTGTATGTCTGACCGTATGTTTCGATGAAATACTCGCCTAAGCTGCCGTCGCTGTTAAGCAAATAACCTTCCTTGCCAGACACTTTCATCGGCGGAATCCTGCCGCCTTCAAAAATCATTTCGTCGCTTGTTGTCACAAAGGCGCGACTTTTCTCAACAACTGGATTTTCAGCTTTGAGCGTATCCGTCCACGCGGCTTGTTTGATCACTTGCCCATTTGCGTCTAGTCCGTAGCTTGTCCAGGAACCCGTGTAAGCTCCAACCACGTCTTTGACTTCTTTCGGAATTTGTATGGGGTTGTTTTGGGCAAACAGTGATACGGAACAGCAAACAGTCAAAAATGTCAGTTTGACAAATTTGTTCAAAGTTTCATTCACAATAGAATCCTCCAGCCTGAAAATAATACCATCGCGCCTCGAAGCTCGAATAAGGAAGCGGGCTAACGATCGAATTAACCGGGCGCGGAGACAACTAATCAAGCATCCAACTCTTGCGGATGAAAGCCGCACTGTTCGCGCTCCGGTCCAATGACTTGTTAGGCTGCCGTCCCCCGCGGTAGCCTCTGGCGCCATAAGAAGAAACAAAAACTGTAACCCATGTCCCCGCGCTTTTCTGTTACCTATCTCCCCGACCGTTCAGGAGATAGAAAGCTGAATCGTCGAAATCTTTACTCATTCCAAGATACTAACCTTCGAAGCAACAATGCGTCTTGAGAGCCAACTCACGACCCGACGCCATTAGGCTCATTTAGTTTTGGGTTACGCCCGGGCCCCGCCCGCCCGGTGCCCACAGCGGTTTCGCAAGTCCTTTGTTCCATCGTTGCCAAGCGGCAGCCAACTCCTTGACCTTCTCAGGATGTAGCGCGGCAAGATTCATCTTTTCCCCGATGTCGTCTGCCAGATTGTAAAGTTCCGCGCCTGACAGATCATAAGGTACGGCAGGATCGAGGTCTTGCAGAGGGCGTTCGCTGGTCTTGACCAGTTTCCAGTCGCCTTTGCGAATTGCCATGTTCTCGCCAAGACGCCAGTAAAGCGCTTCGTGCGGCCGGCCTGACATCTTGCCGGTGAGAAAGGGAAGCAGATTCACGCCGTCGAGTTTCCATTGCGGTTGCGGTTTCACGCCGGCTGCCGCAAGCGCCGTCGGCAACACATCGAGTTGAATGATCGGGCGCGTGTCGGTCCTGCCTTCCGCGAGATGACCTTTCCAACGGATGATGAAGACCACCCGGATACCGCCTTCCCATGTTTGCCGCTTCGAGCCTCGTAGCGGGGCGTTGCTTGAGCCATTGATCGCCGTGCCCGCCATGGTCGGCCCGCCGTTGTCGTTGAAGAAGAAGATCAGCGTATTCTCTTCAAGCCCTTCCGCCCGCAACGCCGCCAGCGTTTTCCCGATGCCATCATCCATGGCTGACAACATCGCAGCGTAGGTGCGGCGCTGCTCGTCGGCGATGTGCGTGAATCGCGCCAGGTACTTGCTCGTCGCCTGCAATGGTGTGTGCACGGCGTTGAACGCCAGATAGAGGAAAAATGGCTGCGACTTCTGCCGCTTGATGAAATCTACCGCACGGTCAGCGAATGCGTCGGTTAGATAGGTTGTTTCTGCTAAGACCTTTCTGCCATCGAGGAGCGGATTGCGACTCGCGGCCTGGGCGTCGAGGTACGAATGCCCGCCCCCCAGAAATCCGAAGAACTCATCGAAGCCGCGCGCCATCGGATGAAACTTGTCACCTGATCCAAGATGCCATTTTCCAAAGACCGCCGTCCGGTAACCGGCAACGTTCAAACGATTTGCCATTGTGGTTTCACCCAAAGGCAGACCGAAATCACTATGCGC
>JALYTI010000701.1 GCA_030854375.1 Acidobacteriota bacterium
AGTAGTGAGTAGTTAGTGGTGAAGAGGTGAGTGCTATCGCCTAAAATGTACCCACCTAAATCGTCATCATCACCTACTTGATAAAGTCGGTACTGCTGCAGGTTGGTCGAGTTCTCTCATTAACACGTCGGCTTCAGCCCGGTGTCAGGCAGCGATTAGCAATGGTGAACCGTTTCAACGGTTTTCTTGCTTGAATTGCCGAGGCAAACCGTTGAAACGGTTATTTAGATCATGACAGATCCTGATACACCGGGCTGAAGCCGCGGTGTTAACGAGAGGACTTGAAATTAAACTGCTACGCTCATAATAAAGTCACTTGTGGATACTACGCTGACTACTTTCCACTGACTACGGACTACTGACCACTGTCTAGTGGCGACCGTCAAACGCGATCGCGCCGCCAATCATAGTCAAGACAACTCTTCCCTGCTCGTCCAGGGCTACGAGATCTGCTCGCTTCCCTTCCGCAATCGAGCCGCACTCCTTGTCAATTCCTAACAGTCGAGCCGGATTGCTCGCTGACATGCGCGCGGCCTCTACTTCAGAAGCGCCTACTGATCGCACTATTCGTAAAGCATCCAGCATGGTGATTACTGATCCTGCGATGCTACCCGCGGAGTTGCTGGTCCGTCCTTCTTTAACAGTGATAGTTTCTCCCCACATCTTGTATTCACCATCGCCCGTACCCGCCGGGGCCACGGCATCGCTTATCAGCATCAAGCGATCCGCGCCCTTTAATTTGAGCAATAGCTGAAGCACGTGTCGATCAAGATGAATCCCGTCGGCGATGATGTCGCACGTAACCCCATCTCGCGAGAGTCCCCACGCAACAGGTCCTGGCGAGCGATGATGCAGCGCCGCCATCGCATTCATAAAATGGGTCATATGATGGGCGCCTGCCACAAACGCTTCATCAAGTAACTCGAAACCGGCGCGCGTGTGGCCTATCGAAACAATCCATCCGCGGCGATTCAACTCGCGCACAAGCTCGATGCCGCCATCGATTTCCGGTGCGACAGTCATCATGTGCTTAGCAGCTTTGTATTCAAACACCGGGAGATCGGCTATGTCATTCACGCTCGAGAAGCTACGAAAGTACCGGCTGCGCAGCGCGCCACACTGAGCAGAGTTTACGAAAGGTCCCTCATAGTGAGCGCCAAGAATTCGTGCGCCACGATGCGACTTCATCGCATAGTCAATCGCCTTCACTGCGCGCTCGTAATCCTCATTCGGCGCCGGCACCAGCGTAGGCAGCCATCCGGTTACCCCTCGCGTGACCAGAAATTGTGACACTCGATCGAGGTCTGACGCGGTTGCTTCCATTGTGTCCACGCCGACTGCTCCGTGAATGTGGACATCGATGAACCCCGGATAAACCGTAAGACCTCGCAAGTCGAGATTATCGCCGCGTACATTACCTGGCGACTTGTGCGATATGGATGCAATGCGCCCCTCTGCAACCGTCATTGCGCCGCCGTCCATTACCTGCTCAGGAAGGACGATCCGCGCATTACGAAACACAAAAGGCTTTTGAACCGGCTCAGGCATGAATTGATTAAATCAAGAATCCTTAGCAACGCCAATGATTGAACAAGACATGGCGAACGCTCAAATACAGCGATGCGTACTCAAGCGGCGCGGACAGAAGAGCATGAAACCTTAACGTTGCTTGAAGGCGTTAGAAGATCGAACGGCCAACTCGGCGCGCATTCTAGCACCGGGCCGACAGTTTCCAGAGAGAATGTGTTCCCTGCCTGCAGATGACCGCCTCGCACAACTTTGGCGTCCCGGGTATTCGCCAAGTTAAAATCGCTGCCGAGGTATGTCACAGCAATGAAATCGACGTCTGTGCTAACGCTGGTCTTAATACTCCTGCCAATCTCTGCGGTGGTGGGGCAGAGCGTTGCGGCACAAAAGGTTTCTCCTGAGGCTTCTCGCATGGCAGAAAAAGCGCAGGCGTTTGAACTCGCAGGAGACTGGCCGGCGGCCGAACAAGCATATGTTAAGGCTATTGAGCTGGCGCCTTTCTGGGCTGAAGCTTTAGTCAATTTAGCTGCCCTCTATAAT
>JALYTI010000702.1 GCA_030854375.1 Acidobacteriota bacterium
GGCCCGTCCTGTGAACTATCCCCACATGCGCAATCTCGAAACGCTCATGCGCCTCACGTCCAAGTCGTTGCAGTTCACGCAGAGCCATGGGTGCATAAGCTTCGTAGACGAGGTAGAGCGTTCTGCGGCCACTGGTCCACTCACGCGCATAGCCATCCAGTGTGACCGTTGCGCCACATTCTGGTAATACAACTCTGCGGGCAGCGGCTCCAACGTCTATCGGATTTGTCGTTAGTTCGAAGAAGTCAGGCGAGGGTTCTAAGCCAGGTTTCGCGAGATTTGGGTCGTTCTTTTCGAGCGCCTGGCTTCCCATTGACACTGAACCCCGCCCTTTCGCGCCGCCGGCGCTGTTTGCCTCTTGAGACCCGCCGCTGACCGGAGGAAACACAGCCAGTTCATCTCCATCATGCACTTCGCAATCTGCCCCGGCGTATTCCTGATTCACTGCGAACAAAAGCGAACGTCCAAAGCGACGCAAGTTGGGAAACTTTTCTAATACCTCTTCCAATGCATTCGCGGAAGTTGTAGCGCCCTTCAAGACGAAATCTACTTCGCTTCGCCCGGCGGCATCGCGCGCGGCACCAAAAAAGAGCACGCGCACTTTTATTTCGTTGTTATTGTCTTGCGGCAATTGTGAGCCCTGTTACTATCGTGCAAAGTTCTCTCGAGAGACTTCCCATTTAAATTCGTCATGTTCCATTGTCAATTGTGTAGACCATGAAGACAATTCACGCCTTAGGTTTTGGCGAATCGCTTCTCTCATTCACACCGTGGCTTTAGCCCGGTGGTTTCACGCTGGCTGGTGGTGGAGGAAACCGTTTCAAACGGTTTAAGACTGCCGACGGCCTATGATCACCGGGCTAAAGCCACGGTGTGAATGAGAAATGGAAAATGGATTCGGTCATTCCAACTCAATCTTCTTGCCGCTGTGTCCATTCTTCTTGGCCAGCTCATGTATTCGCGCCCGCTCTTCATAACTGGAGACAGCTCGCCCGAGCATGTCGCGCAGCCGCTGCAAGCGCTCAAACGTCAAACGCAATTCCAGTAACTCCTGCTTTACGTCCGTATCGACTTCCATAGCTGCGGCGACCAAAAACGAAAGTCTTTGGGGGTCAGTACTTGAGATATCGGGCAGGCTGGTTCGTTCGTCGTTAATGATACGCACCGCGCGTGCGATACGCGTGAACGTTTCGGCAACTTCATGCGAGCTCTCGGTCAGTAACTCGTTATTCTCATCCTCATCTTCGAAGAAGCTCACGCGCGCCACCAGATATGGGTCGCCACGTTCAACATATTCTTCGATGCGATACCTGATCACACCAACGGTGAGAATATTTGAACGGCCGTCGGGCAAAGCTTGCGTTTCAGTAACTTCGGCCACGCAGCCTATATGACCGGCAGGTGGAATTTCCTTCTCCGAAGTGGAAGCGTCAAAGTAGGAGAGTCCAAAAAAATTATTACCGGCGCGAATATCGCCCAGCATCTGTCGATAGCGCGGCTCGAAGATGTGCAACGGCAGAGGCACACCGGGAAATAAGACTAACGGAAGCGGGAAAAGTGGAAGTTCACTCACGCCGCTTACTTTCTCACTCGCTTCGCTCATGGAGAATTATTCAGAGGCAGATTGCGGTGTCAGCGCAAGATTCGGACGTTTGAATTCTCTACGATTAGTCATTATCGCAGACGGAAAGAGAGAAGTCAGTAAGGGCCAGGCGTCAACAAAGACGCAGTGAAGCCGCGCCTGGCCAATGCATAGGAGGGATCGTGAGCGACCGCAGCAGTGAATTCTAGATCAGGTCAAGCGAACGCGGCGCCATTCGCCTCATCGTGGAAAGCAACAGTTCCGTATCGAAAGGCTTGTCAAGAAATTCATCAGCGCCGACGGCGCAACATGCCTTCCGAATTTCGACGCCGTTTGCCGAACTCATGACCAGTACTTTGGATTCCGGCATGTGAGCTTTTATGTATTCAAGAATCCGGAGTCCAACCTCCGTTGAGTCCACCTCGGGAGGCAGGTGCAAATCAACGATTGATACAGCCGGTTCGTAAACCGTCGCGCGCCGCA
>JALYTI010000703.1 GCA_030854375.1 Acidobacteriota bacterium
TAAGAACTGGAGCAGCGCGGCGGGAATGTTTAGCAGGTAAATACGAACGAGGTGCATCACTTCGGGGCTTCGTTGGCCCACCAGATGCGGAACAATGACTTCAGCCACTGCTAATGCTGCCAGGCCGACAATCAGGGCAAACAGAATTGCGTTCGAGAACAGCATCGAAACGCACTCCGGGTCTTTGGCCACCCAATAACGATGCGCTTGTGTCAAACCAAAAGTAACGAACATCGCGCAGACGGGCGGCCATAACATCACGACCAACAAATCGCCACGACCGGAAGGCCCAAGCGCCCACGCGCTGAGCAGACTGGTGAATACACCGCACAGAAGGCCGAGTGCGTTTGCGCTGAAAACTAGTTTGATGTTGCGCGCGATCATCGAATTTGAACTAGAGACTAACGAAAAAAAGTTAACCGCACCGGACGCAACGTTCGCGCAACGCTCAGCAAAGGAAAAATCTCTTTGCGTTGCTTGCGTCAGTCCCTGGCGTCCTTTGCGGTTTGGTCCTGCACATTCCCCCTTGCCCTGGTCGGAAACTGCTCCGGCATCGAATACACCTATGCGGCCCCGTTTGCACTAAGAATGGCGGGAATTGTGCGCAGGAGTATTCGACAATCCAGCCCGAGCGACCAGCGATCAATGTACTCGAGGTCGAGTTGCATCCACTCTTCAAACGATAGGTTGCTGCGTCCCGATACCTGCCACAAACATGTGAGCCCTGGCTTTACGCTGAAGCGGCGCTTCTGCCAGGCAACTTCCAGACCGAGCACATCTCGCATCGGGAGTGGCCGTGGGCCGACCAAACTCATGTCGCCTAACAAAACGTTGATCAGCTGCGGCAACTCGTCGATGCTCAACTTGCGCAACAGGCGCCCAACGTGTGTCATGCGAGGGTCATGGCGAATTTTGAAAGCCGGGCCATCCTGTTCGTTGAGGTGTTCAATTTCTTTTATGCGTGCTTCGGCATCTGCTGACATGGTCCTGAACTTGATCATGCGAAAGCGGCGTTTGTTGTAGCCCATGCGCTCCTGTATGAAAAATACCGGACCTTCAGAGTCCAGCTTGATCACCAGAGCTACCAGCAAAAACGCGGGAAACAAGACCACAAGCGCAACTGCCGAAACAACGAAGTCGATCACTCTTTTGGCTTCGGTCTTCCAACTTATCGAGGGAGCGCTTTGAAGCGAGACCAATGGCGCTCCTTCAAATTCCCACGCACGCGACCGGGCCAGTTTGTGTGGAAACAGATCCGAAAATAGGTGGATCATGATTCCCTGCTCTTCCAAAATCGTAATGGATGATTCAATAGACGCGTATTGGGACTTAATCGGGAGCGTGATGAAAACTTCGTCGATGACCTCGTTACCTATGATCCGGGACAGATCGGCGATACTCCCCAGCCACGAGACGTCAAAGGTTGCGCGATCCTTAACTCGTCGTTCCTCATCAACGTATCCTACGAGGCGATAACCGAGATCAGTTCGCTCAGAAACTTGTCTGGCAAGCCATTCAGCGCGCGGGCCATTACCGATCAGCAACAGTTTCTTAATGTTGTGCCCTCGTAATCGCAGCCGGCGCAGATTAAGCCGCACCAACAAACGCATGCCGCTTATTAGTCCGATAGCAATTGCTGCCACGCAGCTCGTGGTCCAGAAGTTGAGCGTATGCCATCTGCCTATTTGCGCGACGATTAACAAGGCAACAGAGGCGGCACAGACTGCGCGAACTATCTCTTTTATTTCATCACTAAAAATGGTCAGGCGGTGCGATCGGTATAGACCCTGAAGCTCAAAGCTGATGTACCAAACGACCAGCAGCAAACCGCACAACAAGGCGTTGACGACTTTGATCCTGGAGGAGAGGAAGTCGAGCGCGTAGGCCGGGGCACTCAGATGATTGGCAGGCGCATAATTGATGACAATCGCGATCCCGAGCGCCAGCAGCATCAGCGCCAGGTCGGTGATCTTCAGGACGAAGTTACCCAGTTGTCCATAGCGAGCTGTCATAAACGAGTCAACGGACTTAGGAAAGCGGCTAAACTGGCCAGCCTCACATAACG
>JALYTI010000167.1 GCA_030854375.1 Acidobacteriota bacterium
GATCGAGAGCAGGACCGCGGCCTTCTTTACCGAAGTTCGCCGCCGGCCCTCACTCCCTTTCCTTGTAACTTCCTACGCTGCCGCCGCAGTTGCGGGCATCAACACGGTATCGATAACGTGAATCACGCCGTTCGTCGCTTCGACGTCCGGAGCAATCACCTTTGCATCGTTAATCTTCACCCCGCCCTGCTTACTAATCTTCAGCTTCTGGCCCTGAAGTGTTGTCGCCGAATCCAGGTTAGCCACTTCTTGCGCACTCACTTTGCCGGGCACAACGTGATAAGTCAGAATCGCCGTCAGTTTGCCTTTGTTTTCAGGCTGGAGCAGTTCGCTCAATGCCTGCGGCGAAATTTTCGCAAAGGCATCATCAGTCGGCGCAAAGACAGTGAAAGGACCGTCACTCTTCAAAGCCCCGATCAAGCCGGCGGCGCCCAGGGCCGCAGCCAGCGTCGAAAAGTTACCCGCCGATAATGCTGTATCAACTATGTCTAACTTTTTCTCCATTCTTGACTCTCCTTCTATTGTTTGGTTAATTGTTGAACTTTCTGAAACGATTTCAAACCGCTTACATCTTCGGCATCAGCACTGTGTCGATTATGTGAATGACGCCGTTGGAAGTCATAATATCGGTCTGCGTTACCCTGACGTTGTCAACGCGCACACCATGCTTGGTGCTTACCTTGATTGAGCTGCCCTGTAGCGTCTTCACTGAACGGCCATTCAGTCTCATAACTTTGCGGGCTGTCACATTACCCGGCACAACGTGGTAAAGCAGAATCGCTTTCAGCTTCTCTTTGTTCTCCGGTCTAAGCAGAGACTCAACTGTGCCCGCAGGAAGTTTTGCAAACGCTTCATCTGTTGGTGCGAACACCGTGAACGGTCCGGTGCCCTTCAGCGCATCAATCAAGCCGGCTGCTTCCAGCGCCGCCGCTAACGTTTTGAACTGGCCTGCGCCGACCGCGGTCTCGATGATATCCATCGGCTTGACCTTGGGTGTTTCAGCGCGCACCGACAACGGCGTAACCGCGAAGATTGCCACTAAGGTCAGCAGTGCGCCGCCGGTAACAAGCCTCTTTCCTATCCATTTGTTCAGCTTCATGGTAAAAAGTTTCTCCTTTGTTTAGGCTCCCTCGGGAGCTCTATTGTTATTCGTTCGCGAAAGCAGTGAACTAATCCTTCGCTTGACGTCTCCGAATCCCGTAATGCCTGTATGCACGGTTTGAGCGAATTGACTGTACCTAATTTCTAGGCGACTGTCAACTGTCCCGAGGGAGAAAGCAGAGTAGTGTACGGTTTGAGCGATTTGCGTGTTATGATCCTCACCGAGGATAGGATGAACCGCGATGGCAAGTATTAATCTGACCACAAAAGAGGTTGCGCGATTGCTTAGCGTCAGCGAAGCAACGGTGAAGCGTTGGAGTGATGATGGGCGACTGCGCTCCGACAAGACCGTTGGCGGTCACCGCCGGTTTAGCATTCAGGCCATCGCACAGCTGCGCCGTGAGCAAGGGATCGGACAGGAAAGTCAGCCGCCGCTTCGGAGGGCCGCGGGAAGCAAGGCTCATAACAAGCATCTGCCGTCATCCGCGAGCTTTTCAGAATTTCTCTTGCGTGGTGATGAGCGCGAAGCCGCGTCGGTTCTGGTGGATGCCTACTTGCACAGTCATACCCTCGCTTCCGTGCTTGATACGACCATAACCGAAGCGATGCACCGTGTTGGCGATCTATGGTTCAAGGGAACCATTACAATCGCAGATGAGCATTTGGCGACCCGGGTCGCGCTCAGCGCGCTACAAAAGTTGCGCAGCATCGCGGTGCCCGCTGAACCCACCGGTTTGAAAGCCATCTGTTGTGGAATCGAAGGCGACCTCCACGAACTGCCGATTCATATGACTGAATTGATTCTTGAGACCGAAGGGTGGGAAGCTAAGAACCTCGGACCCAACACACCGCTCTTCGCGCTGCGTGAGATGGTGGCGCGGCAGCGCCCGCAACTTGTCTGCGTTTCGGCTAGGAGCATTGCCGATTTAGATCGGGCGACGACTGAGTATCGTCAACTCCGTAGAGTCACGGGGAAACTCGCGGTTGCAGTCGTGATCGGTGGGGAGGGTTTTCGGGACCGAACTCTTCGCGAGCGTTTTCCTTCCGAGTTTTACGCTGAAGACTTTACCGGTCTCTCCAAATTCGTTAGAGCGTTGGCAAAGAAGAAAGCGTGAATAGTCCAACGTCTGTCCCCCCAAGCTGGTTCCCGCGTAGGTCATTGAATCACCGCGAATTGGTGACTCCTATCTCACCGAGGTAGTACTTCCACATCAATACTTCTGCGCTTTGTTATGGCTGCTTTGGTAGGCGAAGGGGATTCAAAAGCCGACCTATATCGTGTCCATGCTTCACGGACGATGACACGGAAAGATGAGGGGAAGATGAGTGGACTAAGCAACAATACGAAGCCAGACGTAGCTTGCTTTGACGGCTGAAACGTACGGTAAATACACGGGGTAACGCGTAGTAGAATGATGTGAGTACCCGCGCACAGACTTAAGATCCGTTGACCGTAAGGTCGTGCGGGTTCGACTCCGCCCTCGGCACCATTTCTTTTCTGTAATTTGCAGACTCACCTCTCAATCGACTTACCGACGCGTTGCCATACCCTTGTGATTGTCTGGTTCGCGCTTCGATTGGTGAACAATCATTGAATCGTAGGGGCCGCTGTCTTCATCTTATCTGGAAAGTCAACGTAGCCCATTTGGACTCGTAGTTAATTCCCGCCTCATTGCTCGGGGCCATGTGGATCAGTTTCACGAACCACTTCCCTGCAGCCATCAACTTAAAGCGGGCGATACCTTTAGCATCAGTTCTGGCGTCGAGCGAATGCAGTTTCCCATCCACCGACTCCCAGCCGGCCATGACGAACTGATTTGCGAGGGGCTTGCCGTCGAGTGTGCACTGTACTGGCAAAGTTTGCCCTACCCTAAGCGAGTAAGGATTATTCTGCGGGATGATCTCCACGGGATAATGCAAAGATTCTCTGTATTCTTCGGTTCTTACGCTTCCGACCTGAAAGATTGCCCGAACATGCTTCGAGTAGCGCTCGCGAATGTGCTTGCCAAGCTCACCATCCCTCGTGCGTTTGGCAAGAATGTCGGGAATGCCGTCATGCTTCAGATAATCATTGAATTCAGCGGCCTTCAGATCAATCTCTCGCGGCCTGGTCGAGATACCCACGACGTAAGTTCCAGGACCGCCTGTTTGGATTTCCATCGTCGTAGTCTTCTCCACGTCCCGCCAGCTAATTGATTTCGCCGCCGACACGTGAGCATCCGGAGCAATGAGGCTTATGTCTCGCATGCGGTCACGTCTGACTATTCCATCGCTCGACTGGAAAGTGCCATTTAGCATTTGCACCTTGGCCTTCGCGTTTGGCGCCAGAAAATAACTGTCGAACTTGAGAAAAAGATCGTGTGCGCTCACCGATAGAACCATCAAGAGCAGGACAACAGATATGGTCAAAGCTTTCGGTCGCATGTTTACCTCCTTAGGCAATCGGTTCGTGGGTTAGGGCTTAGGCGGGTTCTTTCCGCCTGAGTTCGTGTTCCCGTGCGTGCCATGCATGCTGGTCATGTCCATTTTGCCGGGCCGAATTCGGAAAAACAGTTTCCAGGAGACCGGGCTCGTTCCGTAAATGCGGTCTAGTATCCCCGGCTTGGAATAGAAAGTAAGATCGCTTCCAATCGCGAACGATACCTTTTGAGTGTTCCAAAGATCGCGAGCGCCTCCGAACGTATAAGCGCCGATGCGGAAACTAGGATGGTCGTCAGTGATTCCTAACAGCGCGCGATCGCCTGGACGCAGCAACTCGTTCTTGTCCACTAGTTCCAATCGGGTGTAGAGATAATTCTTGTCGAGGAAGTTAGCAGTCGACTCGAACGTGTAACCGTTGAGATTATGAATCTCTCCGGGGCTGCTAGTGTGATTGCGACCCCAGATGAACGCTGAGGCCCAATTACCGCGCGCTAAGGGTTTGTTGTATTGCACGGACGCTGTCGCTCGACGAATGTCGGTGGTGGGTTCAGATGCTTCTGGGCTTCGCAGGAAGCCGTAGCTCACCTGCATGGTCCAGTTTGGATTCGGCATGATTGAAAGGCGTGCCGACCGCGAGTTCCACTTATGCGCATCGAAGTTGTAGCGGTTCTCATCCGGCTCGCGGCCATTGAAAATCGAGCCCTCCAGCTTCAACCAACGGTAAGTGAAGCCGGTCGTTAATACCCCGAACGAAATATGAGTCGAATCCTGCAAGTGGTGCGCGAGCGTTGCCGAAGAATTCTCAGATGCTGACATTCGGTGCATGAAGGCGACCGGCCCCAGCGCAGGTTCTCCCGGGTAGCCGAAATACGTGAACCAGGTTCCCCGTTCACCCAAAGGCAAAGTGTATTGTGCGGACAATTCCATAAAGAGATCATGCGGGTGCTGTTTATCGATCAATGGTTGGCCTTTGTAGGTCTCACCTGTCTGAAATAGCAGTGGTGAGCCTCCCGGCGGAAATGTGAAGGGTTCAAAACTGAACATGCCCCGCAACTGAACCGTGCCTTTGCCAACCTTGTGATAAGCCATCGGCATGAACCAGTTCGCCGACTCGGCCTTGGTTACGCCTCGCGGTCCACCCTGGCGATTCATGCCCGCGACCAGGTTGTAATGAAACATCAGAAGCCAGTCGCCGGATTGCTTGTGATACATGTGCATTGGTGCTGATGATGGCTGCCAGGTTGTGCCTGAACCCATCGCACCCATGGACATGATGTTCGTATCACTCGAACCCACACGTATTCCCATGTCGTTGCCATTCATAACCATCAACGGCCCCATGTTCATATTCATTCCACCCATGTCCATACCAGGCATTGCGCCCATGGGACTTGGCATTGGGCTTGACGAGGGACTCGCGGACGGCATTGGCATCTTCATGTCCATCTCTTGATGAGGGGAAGCTTGCGGGTTCGGCGAACCGGATGGCATTTGCATGCCGGGCATATGCATGTGCGTCTGCGGCGACGCGGAGGGTGATGCCTGTGGCATCTGCATTCCAGGCATATTCATGTTCATCTCCGGCGAAGCCGAATGTTGTACATCAGGTGACGGCGAGGCACTAGGCATCTGCATGCCGGGCATGTTCATGTGCATTTGCTGAGGCGAAGACTGTGGCACCGCGGATTGTTTGGGCGACGACGACGGCGCGGGCATGTTCATGCCTGGCATGTTACCCATCTGTTTTTGGTTCGCGGAATTCTTTCTCGTAGGTAATTTTTTCCTTCTTCGTGCTCCCTTTCGTGGGTGCATGCCAGACATGTTCATTCCAGGCATGTGCATACCAGGCATATTGCTCATGTCATGTTCCTTCGTGGTCTGCTTCTTTCGTGTTGCCCTCCTCTTTTTTTGTGTTGTCACCTTTGACTTGGATTTCACCTTCGGTTTGGTCATCCCAGGCATATTGGACATATCGTGTTGTGCTAGTACAGGTACGCCGGCGACCAGCAATATTGCCACGAACGAAAATATCCAAATAGCGCGTGAACTAAACTTAAATACATCAATGCAGTTCATAATCCCCCCGAGAAGCTTCTAAACCAAAAAGAACAATCAAAGAAAGCTCTCTTCAGCAGAAACAAAAAGATTCGTTGTTTTAGTTGGACACGAATAGACGCGTTTCACTCACAAGAGTTGAAACGCCCAGGAGGGACTAGATCAGAAAAACGTTTATGAGGATATGTCGCGGCGCACTGCTGCCGGGTGGCGCATGCTGCCTTGGCAGTCGGATCTGTGCAAGTGTCATCGCTGGTCGAGTAAGGAATCTCGTCACCCGCAACGGAACTGAGCCACTGTCTTTGTTGGATTGATTGGGGACGCTTACCGATGAGA
>JALYTI010000704.1 GCA_030854375.1 Acidobacteriota bacterium
CTTTGACACTTCGCGAAGAGAGCGCACCTCGCTTTCCGCCGACGCTTATCCCAACTATTTCGCACACCCGCGAGCTGCCTTGACTCGCTAACGAATACTCAGTTGTAGTCAGCCAAGACGACTCTACTATAACGCTTTCGCAGAGCCAGGCGAAGCATGTTCCGAGCGGAAAACTTTCTTTTGGAGGTACGGAACATGCCCGAGTATGCAGCCCTGGTAGCCATCGATTGGGCCGACCAGCAACACGCCATCTGTCTTTACGACCCCAGCACTGGGGAGCGCGAACAAACAATCGTCAAACACACGCCGCAAGCTTTGCAGGAGTGGGCTCTCAGTCTGCGCCGGCGCTTCGGTGGTCAACCGATCGCCGTCTGTCTCGAGCAAGCCCGTGGACCACTCATCTACGCGCTGTTGCAGTACGACTTCTTCGTCCTCTATCCGATCAACCCGGCCACCCTGGCTAAGTATCGACAGGCTTTCTCCACCGCCGGCGGCAAAGACGATCCCACCGATGCCGACTATCTGCTCGACCTGCTGCAGCATCATCGTGATCGGCTGCGCGTGTGGCATCCCGATGATCAAAAGACCCGCACCCTGCGTCTGCTGGTCGAGCACCGGCGGCGTCTGATCAATGATCGGACCCGCCTCAGCAATCGCCTGACCGCCCTCCTGAAAGGCTATTTTCCTCAGGTCTTGGATTGGTTTGACGATATCCGCACGCTTCTCGTCTGTGACTTCCTCGACCGCTGGCCCCAGCTCTCCCTCCTGCAACAAGCCAGACCCGCGACCATCGATAAGTTCCTGCGCTCACACCATTCGACCAGCAAGGCTACCAATCAGCGCCGCCTTGCGGAGATCAAGACCTCCGTTCCTTTGACCAACGACCTGGCGGTCATGACTTCCTCAGTGCTCAACCTGAAAGTCCTGGTGGCCCAGATGAAAACCGTGATCGCGGCCATTGCCGATTACGATCGCCACATCGAAGCTCTCTGCCAAACCCACGATGACTACCAGCTCTTCGCCGCCTTGCCGGGCGCTGGCCCGGTCCATGCCGCTCGCTTGACTGCCGCTCTCGGCTCAGATCGCAGCCGCTGGCAAACTGCCGATGAACTGGTCCGCTTCTCCGGCATCGCCCCCATCATCGAGCGCAGCGGCAAACAGTTCCGCATCCGCTGGCGCTACTTCTGTCCCAAGTTCTTTCGCCAAACTTTCCATGAGTTTGCCGCCCAATCAATCCAGGACTCTTTCTGGGCGCGCGCTTACTACTTCAGCCAGCGCGCCAAAGGCAAAGACCATCACGCCGCTGTCCGCGCCCTGGCCTTCAAATGGATCCGGATCATCTGGAAGTGCTGGCAGACCCGCACTCCCTATAACGAAGTTATCTATCTTGAGAGTCTGAGGAAGAAAGGTTCGTCGCTGCTCAAGTTCGCTGCCGACTATCAGAAGTGATCATTCTCAACTTTCAGGTGTAACTAGTCGCCCCGGCGAGCATCTTTTTTCTTGACTTGTCACCCTCAGTTGAGTTCGGCCCGTCGTTAGTTAACAGCGCGGTCCGCGTCTTCAGCAAGCCGCGCGATACACATCCAACACCATAGAAGAGCAAACGCCGAAAAGAGAAACGCGGCAAGTATGCCTTTGTTCATGAGCAGCCAAACGATGAAAATACCAAGACCGACATGCGCAATTATGCCGGATAAAACCAAGCCGCGACCGCGAACGAACCCGAAACAACTAAAGACGCAGTAAGCAAAGTAGGGTACCGGGTACAAAAGCAGAGTTTGGCCGATGGAACTCGGCTCCCATGGCACGACAGCCGCAGCCACAAAGTAATAGAACACAAGTAGAAGCCCGCTTACGATTCCAATCGCGCCGCGGAGTGTACGTGCCAGAGCTGTTTGGGGACTGCGCCACATGTGAAGTTCACGTTAGGGCCGAACGCTGGAGCTAACCGGCGGCGAGCGAAAGCCGCACGAGTTGAACCGAAGGGAAGATTCTTGAGAGCCATGCTATCGAGCCGTCCGGTTCAGCGACTTGTTAGGCTGCACCCGTTGCGCTTGTCAATT
>JALYTI010000705.1 GCA_030854375.1 Acidobacteriota bacterium
TAATAACGGGGCGATCGATGAGCAGTTGTTCAATGAAACGAACGGCGAGCACATCTTCATCTATGCGAAGATCGCCCCCGTTATCGAGGAAGTTCGCACGATGTTTGGATCGCCCGATTTCCTGCAGAATCTCGAAACGCTCGTAAAGCGGATTCCGAACATCGACGAAAAAATAGCGACCATGCGGGAGCGAATGAAGAAATTTGCAGAATTGCGCGCCGAGCGGACCGCCAAAGCTCAAGCTGCGCAAGCGGCAAGTTGAGTCTGCGGTCGCGCGCGTTTGAGGCGACCTCCTCATTTTCTGCTCTCGTTGAAGCATGAGGGTCACGAGCGCCGAATTCCTGAAAAGTGGCTTCAAAGCCGTCGACTGGCCAAGCGGCGCGCTGCCCGAAATCGCGTTTATGGGCCGCTCGAATGTGGGGAAATCGAGCCTCATCAATTCCCTGCTCGCAGTTCGCGGTCTGGCGCGGACTTCGTCCACTCCAGGAAGAACACAGTCGCTAAATTTTTTTCTGATTAACCAGCGTTTTCGCTTTGTTGATCTTCCGGGATTCGGTTATGCTCGCGTACCGAAAGCGATAAAATCCACCTGGGGTGAGATGGTCACGAGCTACCTTGCAAACCGGGCGCAGCTTGTGCTATCAATTCACATCGTAGATTCGCGCCACGAACCCACAAAATTGGATTTGCAGCTTCACGAGTGGCTTGAGCATTGTGCAAAGCCACGCTTAATAATTGCCACGAAATCCGATAAGCTATCTAACAACGAGTTGAGGGAGAGTTTGAAACGCATCAAACTCGTGTTCAGCAAGGATCGCGTGGTAGCTTTTTCCGCTAAGACGGGACGCGGTCGTGATGAAGTTTGGAAGGCAATCGAGAGCGCAATAGCTGATTTCAATCACCCTGGCCTTGATTAGACATTACGGAAGTACTATACATTCCGAAATTGATGTCGATCGAGCGTCGAAACACAAATTCTCAAAGCCCCTTTGTTAATCTGAGTTTTCCCATACCACGGATGGCTGGTTTTATTGCATCGAATCATTTACTGTTGACCCACGCGACATCGAGGTAAATTGCTTAGTATTTTTGCAGAGAATTATGTTGTAACTGCGCGAGTGACGACCGTGCTCCACGAGCCCGCTCGATTCAGTTTGTTAGCTCCGCAACCTTTTCCCAATTCTCAAACTCCAAGAACCCAAAACCAACTCGGCCGCTAATGCATCGGAAGGCCCGGTTAAGAAAAATTATTTAGGAACGATTGATATGCCACAGAGAACACGTTCACGCGCCTCGGGCGCGAACAACGACGACGGTAACGAAGAGAACGGCGGCGCGACTGTTGCGACTGCCGAGGCTCCGGAAAAGGAGAGCCGGGACGACAGAGACTTTGGCGCGGAAGGTTTTCTAAACCTTGCCGACCTTAAGGAAATGTCGATCTCCAAGCTGACGAGTATCGCCAAAGGCATGGACGTGCCTGGCGCCACCGGAATGCGCAAGCAGGAGCTTATCTTTAAGGTGCTTGCGGCTCAGACGGAGAAAAGCGGTCTAATTTTTTCTGAAGGGGTGCTCGAGACTCTCCCGGATGGCTTTGGTTTTTTGCGCGCGCCTGAATACAACTATCTTCCCGGCCCGGATGACATTTACGTTTCGCCCTCACAGATTAGGAAGTTTGATCTACGGACCGGGGACACTGTTAGCGGACAGATTCGCCCACCCAAGGAAGGCGAGCGCTATTTTGCTCTTATTAAGGTTGAAGCGATAAATTTCGAATCGCCCGATCAAGCGCGCGAGAAAGTGTTTTTCGACAACCTGACGCCGTTGTATCCCGATGAGATGTTGAAAATGGAGGTCACTCAGGAAAACCTTTCGGCCCGGGTCATTGATCTGGTTACACCGCTGGGAAAAGGCCAGCGTGGCTTAATTGTTGCTCCTCCGCGCACCGGCAAAACGATGCTGCTGCAGACGATCGCGAATTCTGTTACTCAGAATCATCCCGAAGTTACACTCATCGTCCTGCTGATCGATGAGCGACCTGAAGAAGTCACCGACATGCAG
>JALYTI010000706.1 GCA_030854375.1 Acidobacteriota bacterium
CCCTGCTCGAATTAAAAGGTGGGAAAGACCGCTTCAAGGCCCGCGCCTATCAAACCGGCGCGCGAGTCCTGGCCGGCATGAACGAGGATATTGGCCCAGTAGTCCAGGAAGAGCGCCTTACTTCAATGCGTGGAATTGGTGAGGCACTTGCTTCGCAAATCAAACAACTTCACCAAACGGGGGAGTCGTCTGTTTTACGAGGTTTGAAGAAAGAGTTTCCACCGGGCATCATCGAGCTCTCGGGCGTGCCCGGTCTATCCATTAACAAAATCAAAACTCTTCACGAAGTTTTGGGAATCACATCGGTTTCCGAGTTGAAGGCTGCCGCTGAAGCAGGCAGGCTAAAAAAAATAAAGGGGTTCGGCGCGAAAACTGAGCAGAAGCTTCGGGAGACGCTTGTCACGCACGGCGAGCGAGCCAAAACAGCACCGCGATTGCATCTTCACCATGCACGGGGGACGGCAGAACAAATTGCCAATTATCTTGCGACAGCCCCTGAGACCGCTGACATCACATTCGCCGGGTCTTTGCGTCGCTGGAAGGAAACGGTGGGCACGATTCGAGTTGTAGCAAACACAAACCAGCCGGCGGCATTGATCGAATACTTCCTGCGCTTTCCTCTCATTGTTCGCGTGGAAGAGAAGATGGAAGAAGCGTGCACCGTAAGGCTGGCAGAGGGTGCGCGAGTTTCGCTGGTCGCGGCTCGTCCGGAGGAGTTTGGCCTGGCATTGCTGACCGAAACGGGATCAAAAGCGCACGTCAACAAGCTTCATGAAATCGCGAGCGGCAAAGGACCCAAATCAAAGAAGAAACCAAAAGGGAAACAAGTCAAAGCTGCCTCGCGAACAGCCGCAGAGTCGACAGAGCTCCCTGACGAAAAGGAAATTTATCATCAGTTAGGCATGCAGTACATACCGCCGGAGTTGCGTGAGGATGCGGGCGAGATTGAGGCGGCGCTTGATGGAAACCTACCCGAAGATCTGATCACGCTGGAAGATATCCAGGGCATGGTCCATTGCCATACGACTTATTCGGATGGGAAGCACTCGATTGAAGAGATGGCGCGCGCTGCCGAAAATATGGGGATGAAGTATCTAACGATCACGGATCATTCGCCGACCGCTTTTTATGCAGGCGGTGTTACCCTCGACAGGTTGCAGCGTCAATGGGACGAGATTGAGCAGGTTCAGGGGAAAGTAAAGGTCAAGATTCTCAGAGGCACGGAATCTGACATCGTCGCCGACGGCCATCTCGATTATCCGGACAAAATTCTCGAACAGTTTGACGTGATCGTGGCCAGCATACATTCCCGTTACAAGATGGATTCTGCAAAGATGACCAAGCGCATAGTGACGGCAATGCAGCAGCCGGTGTTTAAGATTTGGGGACATGCGCTCGGCCGTCTGATTGAGCGGCGCCCACCTTTTGAATGTGATGTCGAGCGGATCCTTGATGTGATTGCGGAATCCCGGGCCGCTATCGAAATCAATGGCGATCCGTTTCGGCTCGACATGGAGCCGCGGTGGATCCGCGAAGCGCGAAAACGCAAGATCAAGTTTGTGATTTCAGTTGATGCGCACTCGACTGGAGCGCTCAATAATATTAAGTACGGCGTCGGGATCGCTCGACGAGGCTGGGTAAGACACAAAGAAGTCTTAAACACTTTAGGTGTTAAAGGTTTTCAAAAGGCAGTCAGACCAGCTTAATAACGGGAAAACCTTTCCAACTATTTCATCTCACTGACGGCCAACACATAAGCAGTAGGATCTTTCACCTCGAATTCCAGGGAATACGGGCACGCGGTAAATCGATGGTTTGAAATTGATTTGCAGCAGATGGAAGTGTTCAGCGATGCGGGCGCTGGCTCGAGTGAGAAAAGTGATTACGAAGTAAATGACTATGTCGAGGTGATTCGCTGGTACCAGTTCTTTATTGCAGCGAAGATGAACCGCGGACTCTTGTCACGGCTTGACGAAGAGGAATATGCCGCCGCAGGGGAGTCCCACGATTCTGATGGCTCAATCAAAGCTGCGCTAATAGCAATTGACAGATCG
>JALYTI010000707.1 GCA_030854375.1 Acidobacteriota bacterium
CGTGGAACGAACGCCCAGCCCCTTCCGCACCGATGCCAATAACCTAAGTCCCAGACTTGGCGTCGCGTGGAGTCCAGCGAAGGAATGGGTAGTTCGCGGCGGCTTCGGGCTCTTTTATGACCGCCTGCCGCTTGCTTTCCTGAACCGAGCAATCCAGAAGAACGGCACAAAGGCTTTTGAGCAAGTCGCAACGGATGCTGGAGCTACACAAGTCTTCGCGACCACGAATGGCGGACGCGCGGCCGCTTCAATTCCAGGTCTCGCTCCTTCAATATATCGGGCGGATCCGGACTTCGTTACGCCTTACAGTATGCAGACCAACCTTGGAGTCGAACATCTGTTAAGCCAGGAGGTCACGGTGCGCGCGGACTATCTTTTCACGCGCGGTGTTCACCTGCCGCGCACGCGCAATATCAACCTCTTTCCGCCTGTCGCGCTTACTTCAGTCAATGCGGCAGGGCTCGGCTTCGCTTCTCCTACCCAGCAGCAACTCGGTCGTGCGGTCTTTGGACCGGCAAGAATCGATCCGCGCTTCGACGGAATCTACCAGCTGGAAAACTCCGCGAGGTCGACGTATCACGGGCTAACGCTGGCCCTCAATAAACGATTGAGTGACGAATTCGAACTGCTAGCTTCGTATACGCTGTCAAAGACAACGGACGATGCGTCAGACTTTGACGAGCAGCCAGCAAACCCTTACAACCTGGCTGCGGAGCGTGCGACTTCCCTTCAAGATGTGAGGCAACGATTTGTTTTGAGCTCTCTCTTCGATCTTCCCTTTGCAGACGAAGAAGGCAAGGGGACGGGAAACGAGAAGGACAATCTATTGGTCACTGTTTTGGGTCACGTCGAAGTAGCACCGATTCTGACCCTCAGCAGCGGACGACCGGTCAATCCCTTGACCGGCGCAGATGAAGAGCACGGTGGCGCTTTTCCACTCGTATCGCGCCCGGTGGGCCTTAGGCGAAACTCCCTGCACACGCCGCCCTTCGCCAACCTGGATCTTCGAGCCTTGAAATATTTTCCTTTTGAAGGGAAACGAAGACTCGACCTGGTGGTCGAATTGTTCAACGTCTTCAACCACCCGAACGTTCTTGCAATAAACCCCTCGTATGGCTCGGGCCTCCGCCCAGTTCCGACCTATGGCCAGCCTACATCTTTTGCTGCGCCTCGACAGATCCGCTTCTCCATAGACTTTGAGTTTTGAGCGCGCGTAACTGAAGGTTTTGCTCGCCGGAAGATTCGGGCATGCTGCGAACCTACCAGGTGATAAGAGTAACCATTCCACCCGGAATCTTAATGACCAGGCGCCCTGGTATCGTCGATATAGGGCCTCATCTCGCCGATGAACTTATCGCTGTTCACAATACTGCGAAGCACTATTTTTATCGCCTCTTCCGGGAACCCTGATTCGAGCGTGAAAGTGTAGCCTGTAAAAATATCCCCTGAGGAATCCGCGCCCCAAAAAAGGAAAGCGCGGTCGCTTAGTCTCAACAATAAACGCATTAGGCCCGCGCTGTTCTTAACTTTGTCAACATTGATGTAGTCGGCTTTGTAATGCGGGTAAATCCGAAAGCCAATAGTATCGTTGGGCGTCACGCTGACGACGATTTCGAAACTATCCGCATTAACGAGACCCGTCTTTAAGGATCCGACATAGTTAAACGGCTGTTTTTGGCTTTGGCTGAACGAGACTTTGATGTCGGGCCCGACCCGATTAAGCAGCTGAGCTAACTGGTCCCGCGTGCGAAGTCGGGAGGCCTCCTTGTCCTGACCATAAACCGGGTGGCAAACCGTTGCGATACTGATCACTGCCAGAAGAAATAAAAGGTTGAAGCATTTACGGTGCATGGGCTTGGGTCCTCCATTGAGACTTTTCAAATTCTAAGCAAAGGCTTCTAAGTGAAACGTGGCCGGAAGTCAATTCTTTTCTGACGCGTTTCTGAGTTTCACGCTTGTTCATCTCCGAAGCAACTTCATTAAACGAAACAACGGATAGCTGACAGCCAGTAGCAACATGGCGTAGATGCTGTTTCGTGTGTCGCTTGCGATTG
>JALYTI010000708.1 GCA_030854375.1 Acidobacteriota bacterium
CGTTCAGCTTCAATCAGGCCGCTGCGCTTTCCTGCGGGAAGATCGACCTGGGTGACGTCACCCGTGATCACGGCCTTCGAGCCAAAGCCAATGCGGGTCAAAAACATCTTCATCTGTTCGCTCGTGGTGTTCTGCGCCTCGTCAAGTATGATGAAGGCATCCGAAAGGGTCCGGCCGCGCATGAATGCCAGCGGCGCTACCTCAATCACCTGCTTCTCCAGCAATTTGGTTACACGTTCGTAGTCGATCAAATCAAAGAGAGCGTCATAGAGTGGCCGCAAATAGGGGTCAACCTTTTCCTGCAAGTCGCCGGGAAGAAATCCCAACTTCTCACCTGCTTCAACGGCAGGCCGGGCCAGCACTATCCGATTCACTTGCTTTTGCATCAAGGCTTGAACGGCCAGGGCCACCGCAAGATAGGTCTTTCCGGTTCCTGCCACGCCGATACCGAAGACAACGTCCTGCTCCTGAATCGCCTGAATATATTTTCGTTGAGTTGCCGACTTTGGCGCGACCTGCTTCTTTCCTGCCGGATTGAATCGTGCCTTCGTAAAATAATCGCGCAGACTAAACGCCCGATCTTCGGCAATCTGGGCGAAAGCTTCGCGCAACTCCTTGTCAGTAAAGGAACGGCCCTCTCGAAAGAGCTCGGAGAAGTCTTCTAGTATGTGCTCAGCGGTCTTAACGTCCTCCGGACCGCCGTCGATTGACACGTCTTGTCCGCGCGCGTCGATGCGAACGTCAAGTAGCGATTCAAGGTACTTGATGTTTTGGTCGTGGACGCCAAACAGCGTTTCCAACCCGCGAGGTGGCAGTTCAATTTGTTTCAAAAGCTGTCGCGCTCTCTTTCTGCTGGCGACGAGCTTAAAGTTGCGGCGTTAACGGATGTGCGGAGGTGTGAGCGTGCTGAAATTACTGGCATATGCTGTCGGGTTTGACGCTACTACACCCTTTATTCAGTGTCAAATCTGCTGTGATGATGGCCGGAATTAGGAGTTGCGCTGAGGTTTCCGCTTGCCCCTACTTGCCTTGACACCCACGGGGGTGGTCTTTATACTCCGTCACTTGCGCACTGTCCGCGATTATGTAAACTAGATCGAAAAGACACTACCAAAGGCGCGTTAGCCGTTAGAAGTTACTGGAGAATTAGATGCCCAATCATAAGTCAGCCGAAAAGAGAATGCGCCAGAGCGAGGTGCGGAGAAAGATTAATCGCGGCAATCGCAGCCGCGTGAGAACTTCAATCAAGAATCTTCGCGGAGCCATCGGCTCGGGCGATGCAAAGCAGATAAAAGACCTGTTGCCGGCCACAATTTCTACTATCGATAAAGCAGTACAGAATGGAGCACTGCATAAGAATGCGGCCGCACGTTACAAATCCCGATTGACGGCTCGTTCGAATCAGGCTACGACTAAGGCGGCTACAGCTAAATAAGATTTGACCATAATCTGGTCGGGAGGCAAGGCGGATCGAGTAATCGGTCCGCCTCGTTTTTTGTCTGCGAAGTAGGACAGACATTCCTGTCTGTCACTCTTTGGACATCATTCTCAAATCGTTTAAGCCAGTAGTGCCCTGTCCTTGAGAAAGGAGCGAAGACAATGCACTACCAGACCGAGAAAGAAATTCAGGAAGTAGTTGAAAACTTCGAGTCGTGTACTACCGGGAAAGACGACTTTAGTCATCGTAGCCATCTGACCGTCGCGGTTTGGTACCTCCACAATTCAAATTCCGAGCAGGCATTTGAAAAAATGCGTGCAGCGCTGTTGCGTTTTCTGGATCATCACGCAGTTAGCCGTGCTCCTTATAGCGATCAGCTAACTATGTCCTGGATCAAGCTGGTCCAGAGCGTTGTCAAACAACTGGATCCACATCTCTCACTTGTTGAAATTACAAATATTGTGGTTGAACGCCTGGGGCATTCACGCATCGTCTTCGAAAGCGACGATCAGGGTTCTGTGAAGGAAGTTGTTTATGACGAGGAGACCGGCGAACAGTCAAAGAATTAGGCACGCTTCAATGATGAGGCCTTGAGGAGAGGAACAT
>JALYTI010000709.1 GCA_030854375.1 Acidobacteriota bacterium
ATCCTAAAGTCCAGTTAGCCAATCACGATCCTGAAGAGATCTGGGATCCCATCCTCGACTACTCCATGATGAGCCGTAACGTTCGCGGGTTCATGAGTCTTTTTTACAGCGACAAGCCCGTCATTTGTAAGGTCCATGGTTTTTGCGTGGCAGGTGGAACAGATATGGCCCTTTGTTCAGATCTGCTGTTCATCGAAGACACAGCCACAATCGGTTATCCGCCGGCACGCGCGTGGGGCGTACCTACTACCGCGCTTTGGGCTTACCGAATCGGGGCGGAGAAAGCCAAGCGCCTCTTGTTCACCGGAGACTGCCTGACCGGCAAGCAAGCTGCGGAGTGGGGGCTAGCTACGGAAGCGACGACCGCCGACAAATTGGATCAGCGGTTTGAGCGTATGTTGGAAAGAGTGGCAAGGCTTCCGATTAATCAGTTAGTCATGATGAAGCTCCTAATCAATCAAACTCTTACCGGCCAGGGTGTGCACACCTCGCAGATGCTGGGGACTTTATTTGACGGCATCGCTCGCCATACCAAAGAAGGATATGGGTTTCAGAAACGTGCCAGCGAGGTTGGCTTTAAACAAGCGGTTAAAGAACGCGACGAGCCGTTTAGCGACGGCGGTGAGTAGCGGAGAGCTCGACAACTAGTTCATTCAAATATCTTGTTCGGAGCGACACACTAAATGATCTTCACCAGCCCTCACCCGGCAGTCACAATTCCCGAGATACCTTTAACTGATTACGTTCTGAGACGCGCACAAGAGTTGGGTAACAAGCCCGCGCTCATCGATGGTCCAACCGGCCGAACTTACACCTACAACCAGCTTGCCGACTATATCCGCCGTCTTGCGGCAGGATTTGCCAGTCATGGCGTAACGAAGGGTGATGTCTTAGCGATCTATAGTCCCAATCTTCCCGAATACCCACTCGCGTTTCATGCTGTTGCTACCCTTGGAGCTGTGACCACCATGGTGTCGCCGCTTTTCACCGGCGAGGAAGTAATCAAACAGCTAAAAAACTCCGGCGCAAAATATCTGCTCACTATTCCCGGGTTAATGGATAAGGCGCGAGAAGCGGCGCAGGCAACGGGCATCCGCGCATTATTCGTGATAGGTGAAGTATCAGGAGCCATCTCTTTCGCATCGCTGCTTGCAAACGAGAGAAGCAATGTCGAGATCAAAATAAATCCGCGAGCAGACGTCGTCGCGCTTCCTTACTCGAGCGGAACCACGGGCTTTCCGAAAGGAGTGATGCTTACCCATTACAATCTCGTTTCCATGTTGCGTTTGATGGAGGCAAATGATGCGTTTTCGCAGGACGACACGATGGTGTGTGTTGTGCCGATGTATCACCTTTACGGTTTGCACATCGTGGTCAACCTGGGCTTGAGTCAGGGGGCGACGATTGTGACGGTGCCGCGCTATAACCTCGATCAATTTCTGGACGTGTTGGAACAATACAAGGTGACCGTTGCTCCGCTTGTGCCGCCGCTGGTTCTGACACTCTCGTGTGCACCGCAAGTAGACGCTCACAATCTTTCTGCGCTTCGGCTGATACATTGCGGCGCCGCCCCGCTCGCAGGCGATATTGCGCGTGCCTGCTCCGAGCGCCTTCGTTGCCAGATTAGATATGGCTACGGCATGACCGAGGTAAGCCCTTTATCCCACGCAAGTCTCGCCGATCCGGAACAGCATAGGCCCGGCTCTGTTGGCTACTGTCTTCCAAACACCAGGTGCAAGATCGTTGACTACAACAATGACGGCGCTGAACTCGGCGCCAACGAGAATGGCGAAATCTGGGTCCATGGTCCGCAAGTGATGAAGGGCTATCTGGGTAACACCGACGCTACCGTAGAAATGATCGACAGCGAAGGGTGGGCGCGCACGGGCGATATTGGTTATTGCGATGCAGACGGGAGGCTGTTTGTAGTTGGACGACTTAAGGAGCTGATCAAGGTTGACGGCCGCCAGGTGCCGCCCGCCGAATTAGAAGCCATATTGCTTTCTCATCCTTCAGTTGCTGATGCTGCAGTTGTGGCGAGTC
>JALYTI010000710.1 GCA_030854375.1 Acidobacteriota bacterium
ATATCGCCCAGCTGCAAGCACTTCTAAACTAAGCGCGACTTCCGCTTCCTCACACCTCGTTCTTCGTATTTGGAGAGAACAATTTCGTTCCTCTTCTCTGGAATGGAGCAAACCCTTGACGGCATCTCATAATTTCGTAACCGACGTGGTCAACTCTCGGCTGGTTCCGGGCACAGTCCTGCAAGATCGCTATCGTATTGTTGAGCAACTTGGCCATGGTGGCATGGGCGCAGTCTACGAAGCCCTGGACCAGCGTCTTGGGATAAGCGTGGCGCTGAAAGAAACGCTCTCGTCTGAACCCTCAATGCGTAAACAGTTTGAGCGTGAAGCTCAGATGCTCGCGGGAATGCAGCATCCCGCGCTGCCGCGGGTTAGCGATCATTTTGTCGAAGGCAATCGCGCCTTCTTGGTCATGCAGTTTATTGGCGGCGTCGATCTGGCAAGAATTATCTCGCAGCAACCCGGACCGTTTCCGCGAGATCAGGTTATCGCCTGGGCCGACCAGTTGCTTGATGCACTGATCTATCTTCATTCTCGTGACCGTCAGGTCATCCATCGCGATATCAAGCCACACAATTTGAAGCTGACCGCAACGGGCCAGATTGCCCTGCTGGATTTTGGGTTAGCGAAAGCTCAACCGTCAGATCCATCCGTGACTTCTTCCAGGGCGTTCTTTGGCTACACACGGCATTATGCGCCCCTCGAGCAGATCCAGGATCAGCGGACCGATCCCCGCAGCGACATCTACGCGCTGGGTGCAACCCTTTATCATCTGCTGACTGGAATCAAGCCGCCCGATGCCCTTATGCGGGCAACAGCGATCGTAAACGGAGGTCCGGATCCACTAAAGCCTGCCAACGAGATTCATAAAGCGGTAGGTCCGCAGATCGCCGCAATCTTGAACAAGGCGATGGCGCAGAAGCCGGAAGACCGCTACGCAACTGCGAGTGAGTTTCGCGAAGCTCTCAGGCGGATCGGCCGGATAAGTAGCGCTCCAGTTGGATCCGCTCGCGAGGTTAGTCATGAGAGTGGGAATACTTCTGCACGGCCCGCCGAGGCCGCCGCTTTGAAAATGGCAATGGTGGTATCAGCGAAACGATTTGGTCCGGAAGCGGTTACGGCAGTTCTTGTACTTGTTGTTCTGGTGGCCGGCGGAATTCTTTACGGCTCGCAACGATGGTTCGACTCGCCTCGCGCTGTGGCTGCCGAGGCCGGTGCCAATACCGCTTCAGTGCAGCGTCAGCCGGTAGCGACTCGCAAGCCAGAGCGGGCGCGTCCCACTGACAGTTCAGGAGTGAGTGCTGCGAAGACAAGGTATGTAAGTAATGTTACGTCTGACCGATCCAGCGAAAAGAAAAACGAAGTTGCTGCACCGAAGTCTGAACGTGTTCATGGCCGCAAAAAAGAGTCGGCGGGTACCGAGCAGCGCATAAGCCCGCGCGTTGATGCGCCGAGCGTACGCCTACCAAATCTCGAGTTTCACGAAAACGCTCCGGCTCCTTCCCCTGAATCGCAGCTACGCTCTTACGGTTCGTCTGCTTCGTCGCCCGCGGCGCCGAAGTTCTTTCGTGCTTCTGATGGTAGCCAGATCGTAAAGTTTTCTGATGGCTCAGTTCGGGTTGTACACCCGGGTGCGAGAAGCGCACGAAATGATGCCTATCAACAACGCGCGCCGAAGTTCTTTCGCGCTTCTGATGGTACCCAGGTCGTAAAGTTTTCTGATGACTCAGTTCGGGTTGTACGCCCGGGGGCCAGAAGCGCACGGGATGACGACTATCAACAGCGCTAAGCAAGTTGCAAAGACGCCTCGCCATCTTGCCTCGATTGCAATTACTCAGAGTTGGCCGGTCCGATCTTCTTATATCTTCCATCAAAGGAGACATTCAATCCTCCGCACCGAAGATTGTCTTCTGTAATCAGCAGAGAATCCGCGCCAAACGTTATCATGAAGCGGCAATCATCATCTCCATCGCCGGCTTTGAAAAGCAACTTGCGGCCTTGCAGCTCAAAGATTCCGTCCTCTTCCCCCACGTTAACGTTGCC
>JALYTI010000711.1 GCA_030854375.1 Acidobacteriota bacterium
CCGTCATTGCTCTCGGCCGCGCTTGAGCAGGGAAATCTTTTTGCCGCAACCGACCTTCGAACTCGTTTAAATGTGATTTGGCTTGTGGCGGATGACCCGCACACGGCGAGGGCCGAGGTTATCGAAGCGCTTAAGACATGGCCGCACGAAGGATTTCATTTGCAGCATTACACCTCTCTGTACGCGCTGGCACAAATCGAATTGTACACCGGTGATGTGGAGGTGGCCTTTAGACACATCGATGGCCAATGGAAAGCTCTCGAAGATTCAATGCTGCTGCGTACCCAGGTTCTGCGGATTGAGGCTACGCATCTGCTGGCCCGTACAGCGCTTGCCTCTGGCATGATTAGCGGTAACAAAAACAGGTTTCGCATAGCGGAAAAGCTGGCGGCCAGGATTGGAAAAGAGAAGATGTCGCCCTGGGCCAAACCTTTGGCAAATTTGGTACGAGCCGCAGTGGCGCACCAGCGAGGTGAAACAGTGCAGGCTACTACACTTCTTTCAGAGGCAATACAGGGTTTTGATCGAAGTGATATGGCCCTTTACGCAGCAGTATCACGGTGGCGTCTGGGTGAGCTCATCGGGGACGACAAGGGTCGTCAGTTGGTTACCGAGGCTAACGCGTGGATGGCGAGTCAAATGATAAAGAACCCCGAATCGATGACGCGAATCCTGGCGCCCGGGTTTTGAGAAGCGTTACTCAATAATTTGCATTTCTCTTTGCGGTCCTTTGCGTAATCTTTGCGTTCTTTGCGGTTAAACTTCTGATGTAATTGCGTAACGTCAGAAAGCCTTAACCGCAAAGAACGCAAAGGACTCGCAAAGGAACGCAAAGAATGACTGAGAACCAACTCTCAAATATCGCTATCGGCTGCGCATTGAAGGTTCATTCTGCACTGGGGCCAGGATTATTGGAGTCGTCGTATGAGGCATGTTTGCATTATGAGTTAGTCAGCTCTGGACTGTTTGTAGAGACTCAGAAAAAGCTGCCGCTCACTTATCAAACCGTCAAACTGGAATGTGGGTACCGACTCGATCTCTGGGTGGAGCGCAAACTGATCATCGACATCAAAGCCGTTGAAAGCCTAAATGTCGTTCATTTGGCGCAAGTGCTAACTTACCTGCGACTAACAGATTGCAAGTTGGGACTATTAATGAATTTCAATGTCTTGCGTTTGAAGGATGGTATTAGAAGGGTCGTTAACAATTTGTAGTTCTTTGCGGATCTTTGCGAATCCTTTGCGTTCTTTGCGGTTCGCTCTTTTGGTCTTGTAGTAGAAGGGCATGCAATCATCCCTAACCGCAAAGAACGCAAAGGATTCGCAAAGTTTCGCAAAGAAAGTCAAAGAATAAAGATGGACACACTTAAGACTCTTACTTACGACGTGACCGGACGCATCGCTCGCATCACACTTAATCGTCCGGAACGAGGCAATGGCATAACGTTTGAGATGCCTGCTGAGCTAGCTGCATGTGTCGAGCGCGCCAATCTCGACCCTGGCGTGCACGTAATTGCTTTGTCAGGCAATGGAAAAGGTTTTTGCGGAGGATACGATCTGATAATGACCGCCGAACAAAGGCTGGGTGTCGAAGGCGAACTAATGAGTTGGCCGCAGGGATCTCCAATGGATCCTAAAGTCCAGTTAGCCAATCACGATCCTGAAGAGATCTGGGATCCCATCCTCGACTACTCCATGATGAGCCGCAACGTTCGCGGGTTCATGAGTCTTTTTTACAGTGACAAGCCGGTCATTTGTAAGGTCCATGGTTTTTGCGTGGCAGGTGGAACAGATATGGCCCTTTGTTCAGATCTGCTATTCATCGAAGACACAGCCACAATCGGTTATCCGCCGGCACGCGCGTGGGGTGTACCTACTACCGCGCTTTGGGCTCACCGCATCGGGGCGGAGAAAGCCAAGCGCCTCTTGTTCACAGGAGACTGCCTGACGGGGAAGCAAGCTGTGGAGTGGGGGCTAGCTACGGAAGCGACGACCGCCGACAAATTGGATCAGCGGTTTGAGCGTATGTTGGAAAGAGTGGCAA
>JALYTI010000168.1 GCA_030854375.1 Acidobacteriota bacterium
GTCCTAGTTCCAGCGCACATCGCTTTGAATCGAAGAACAAGCAGCGGCCCAGCGCGAAACGTCACAAAAGGAAAAAGTAAGTCGTAACCCTCTAAGCCTCTCACTCTCAGCCCCTACTTAGAACGATCAATTTACGACCATCTACGACCTAAGTTCTGCCACTTGGCACACGACAGCCACACAACTAAGAAAGAGCGTCCACGGTAGGACGCTCTGAGCCGTGGATTCTATTGGTGCACCCAGCAGGGCTCGAACCTGCGACCTTTTGATTCGAAGTCAAACGCTCTATCCAACTGAGCTATGGGTGCCAGGGTTGGTAAATAGTAAATGGTGGGTGGTGAATGGTAAAGTCAGAGGACAGAGGACAGAGGCCAGAGGCCAGAGGTCAGAGGTCAGAAGACAGAGGTCAGAAGTCAGAAGTCAATCGTCGGAGTAGTTCTGACTTCTGACCTCTGACCTCTGTCCTCTGACTTCTGACCTCTGATCATTTCCCCTGAAAATCGTGGCGAATGAAACGCACAAGAGCGTTGATTTCTTCGGGCTTGAGTTTGTCCCCAAACTTCGGCATGCCATCACCACCCTTGTTAATCTGTTTGACGAAGTCCTCATCCGGGTGGTGCAGCGCATGACCCTCGGTGAAATTAGGAACCTTTAGCTTGTTACCGTCGACCGTTTTAGAACCACCTTTCCCGTCTTCTCCATGACATACGGAACAGTTCTTCTTAAATGTGGCGCGAGCAGTCGCGAACTCGTCGGGGGTGGCGGCAGCAGACGGTGCCGGCGATGCTGCTGGACTGCTATTAAGAGTTTGGTTTGAGGGGTTGTTACAACCACTGATAACGAGAATGCTGCAGACCATTAGTAGGGCCAGTGCGCAAAGCTTCATAGCGTTCTCCAGACTGACAGATTTTATTGCTGGGGGGCGCGAGTATACCATGGGCTAAAACGAGTAAGTGAAAACCAAGTGTCACGCGAAACTGCTTCAGGTTGAGAACCCTTCCATCTTTCTTCAATCTCATTCACCCCGCGGCTTCAGCCCGGTGGGAGAGGGTTGCACACAATCTCAAAACCGTTTGAACGGTTTGCGAGTCGCGTTTTCGGCACTTGTAACGGAAAAGCAAACCGTTCAAACGGTTAGGAAATTTTTAAGACACTGCGTCAGTCACCGGGCTGAAGCCGCGGTGTGAATGAAAGTTCAGAAAATCAAACTTACCTACTACCTTGTCACGCTCGGTAATGTATCACTCTGACTTTTTCGATCGTTACCAGACCGTCTTTGATCAGCTCATCTAGCACCGGCAGAAACTTCTCAATCTCTTCCAGACTATCCACAATTTCTATGATCATCGGCATATCTTCAGAGAGACGAAGAATTTTTGCCGTGTGCAAGATGCTATGCTTACCGAAGCCCATGACACCACGTAAAACGGTGGCGCCTGCAAGCCCCGCCTCTCTCGCTTGAAGCACGATCGATTCATAAAGTGGATGGTGGCCATGTCGATCGCTTTCGCCTACGAAGACACGCAGCAAATAACCCTCTTCCGGAATACTCATTAGCTCCTCACAGAATTCTGGCTAACGAATAGCCAACCCAAACCATCAATAAGCCGCCCAGATTTGAAGCGGCAATATTGAGAAGCGCCAGGCCCATCTCTCCATCGCGAAGAAGTGTAAACGTCTGCAAGCCAAAAGAAGAGAAGGTTGTAAAGCCGCCCAGAAGCCCGATAATCAGGACGATGCGAATTGTCTGATTGACTAGATAGCGATCAAACAGCAGGTAAAAAAGTAAACCGGCCAGGAAGCACCCGACCAGATTTACGATGAGTGTGCCGAGGGGAAATGTTTCACCGAATCTGCGCGCAATCCAACCCGAGAGTCCATACCTTAGGAGGGTTCCCGCAAAGCCAGCCAGACCTATCAAAATCCATCTCTGCATTGTGTTAATAGTTTAGCACTCTCACGATAGCTGCCCCATTCGTATGCTTATCTGCGTGCCGTGGTCAGTTGCAATCATGCTTGAGACTATGCAGAATACTTGGGCGTTCAAACATTCATCGCTGTTTATACCAAGGCGGATCGTCACTGCTTTCAGAGGTAACTCAAATGAGTATGGATAACGACCATGGCAATGCACCCAGAAGTTCCCTCCGGCTCGCCCCAAATCATGTTGAGCTCGAAGAGCAAAAAGCGAAACTGCCTCGGCAATTTGTCAACTTCACCTTTTATCACGCGTCTCCCGAATGGCGCATGCTGACGGAAGACGACAAAAGTGGATGCAAGGAAGAATTTGTCAAGACAGTCGACGGTTTTCGTCCTCAACTTTTAATTAACACTTACTCCACAGTTGGTCTACGCACAAATGTCGATTTCATGATTTGGCGCATTGGTTATGAGCTGGATCCGATCCAGGAGATGACCTCGCGACTCAATCACACTCAGATGGCGAAATACCTCGAGCCTGCTCAATCCTTTCTGTCGATGACCAAGCGGTCAATGTATATCGATAAAGATAATCCTGACCACGTCGAAGATCGGCTGCACATCGTTCCCGGCAAGTCTGATTATCTTTTCGTCTATCCTTTTGTGAAGACGCGTGAATGGTATTCGCGCAGCGGTGACCAGCGCCAGGAGATGATGGACGAACACATACGAATCGGGACTAAGTATCGTTCAGTCAAACTCCATACAACATATTCTTTTGGCCTGGACGATCAGGAGTTTGTGGTCGCGTTTGAAACTGACAACCCGGCGGATTTTCTCGACCTGGTGCAGGAACTCCGCGAAACCAAGGCCAGCTCCTACACGCTGCGCGACACGCCAATGTTTACGTGCAGACAACGGACGCTCCCGCAATGCCTGGATGCTCTTGGCTGACCTGACGGGACAGGCAACACGGAGACTGACTACCACGTTGTCTCCGGCTGTGCCGCGAGATGTGCGGAATGGCTACGCCTTTCCGCTAAGACCAGTGATTTTTCTGTGAGGCTGCGCCTCAAGCGGAGGCATAGCCTCCAAAACAAAGAAAGGATAGCAGCGGAAAGGCAAAGCCTTTCCGCACATCAGGTGGCAGAGCCACCTTTTGTTCGTTAGGGGTCAGTTACGTGAAACAACATTGGAACCTTTTGACAGCTTCGACTCTAAAGCTGTTCCTTTTCTTTCTAGTTCTCGTCACACCTGCGCTTTCTCAAACTTCGCCCGATTCACCGCGTCCTGGTGTGCCCGCGCCGCCGCTTCCAAATGTCTCCGCTTCTAAGGCGGAGTATCTGTGGCTGGAAGCCGAAAACATGCGCGGCTTCGCTACCCAACCCAATGGCGAACCGGTTCTTAATCCTTCATGGCTGAACTTGCCGAAAGCGAGGGCCGCGGGTTGGGGCATGAATGGCCCAGGCGTTTCCGCCGAATGGTCGCAGGGCGGCGAGAGCGAGTGGAGTTCCGCAGCCGCAAGCGCCGATGAAACTGCAGGCACGATTTATCAGGACATCGAGATACCTCGCGCCGGCAATTACAAGGTCTGGGTGCGTTATGCCGACTGGGCAGAAAAGACTGAGACATTTGTTCTAAGGGTGACTCAGGGTGAACGACAACTCGTCCGTCATGAATTTGGAAGTAAAGACATCATCGACGCTCACGATGAAGTCAGCATGTACTGGGGTTGGGCGTTCGCCTGGGATGGAGCGGATGGAACACTTGATAAGGGTCCGGCGCGCATCTCAATCGAAATTGAAAAGCCGGCGGCTGCACGTCGTCATGTTGATTGTGTACTACTCACCAATGATCTCGCTTACGTTCCGGATGGACGCCGCAAACCAGACTTCGCCGCGATGCGCTATCTGCGCGAGTGGTCAGCAAAGCGTTCGCCGCTTTCTTCGTTGGGGCAGGCAACCGACTCAAAGTCACTTCCTCCTGTCCCACCTATCCCAATCGCCTGGCGACGGCCGAAGCTCGCGGGTCGCGACTTCGTCATGCCGTGGAACATCTCTCCTGAATTTTGGAAGCTTTACGACAAGCCGGCACAAGAACGTCCACTCTTTCCCTTCAATGCGGAACCCATCGAAGCGTTTGTGGAAAAGTACAAAGGCGCTCGCGAGGTTCCGTTATTCAGTTCAAAACTCGTGGTACCTGTCATCTATATCAACAACCTGCCGGAATACCTGAAAGAAGGCAGTCCGTTTCTTCGATATCTTCGGGAGACGCAATCCCCTTTTGCAGTTTTGATTAACTACGGCGCGGTCCAGATGTCAGATGCCGACGGGCAAGCTGCGTGGAAACTTTTGAATGGTGAACTCAAGGACCAGTTTCTTGGTTGGATATCCGGGGAAAGCGTTGGCTACGTTTGGGAGTCCGCGCCTGCTGAGTTGAAAACTTCTCCCTCGATGTCGCGTCGCGAACTACTCGACGCTTACCGCGCCTTCTACACGAATGCAATTGCGCGAAAGTGGGCCACGCTCTTCCACACTCAAACCGGTGCGATGTGGGACAAGCTTATCCCCGCACAATCCACGTCTAGCACTTCCTTTGCCCATGCGCTCAGTGAATGGGGCGTGCGCTTGCTGGGCGTGGAGACTGCGGCGGTGCAACCACTCTTCGCCATGCGTATCGCATTTACCCGAGGCGCCGCGCGGCAATATGGTGGCAACTTCCTCTACTATCACGCTCCAAATTTCGGCGACACGGCAACCACGTTCACAAAAGCGCAAAACTTCGCGGGGCCCGATAACTTTTTCCACACGCGTTATGGAGCAACCATGGGCCCATCGCTCTCCTGGTACCGAAAGAGTTACTACCTCTATTACATGTCCGGCGCTTCAGCGATCTATCTAGAACAAGGTCACGACCAGTTTTTCAAACCTGGTCCGGGCGACAACCCATTTCAACTGAACCCGCTGGGCCGCATCACCGATGAGTTCATGCGATTTGCTGAAAAGCATCCCGATCGCGGCACGCCTTACACTCCGGTAGCATTTTTGCTCGATCCTGCTCACGGATGGGAGATGACGGACTATCCTCAATGGCCATTTGGAGTTTCACAGATAAACCGCGGCGACCGCGCGCTGCGGGAGTTGTTCGGTGTTGCGTATTATCCCGGCCTGGTTAACGAAGGGGAACCGGCAACCGCTGATCGGCAGGCGTTTGTTAATGGCATTTTTGGGGACATCTTCGACGTCGTGGTAGCGTCAGAAGCCAAGCCGGCCTCTCGGCCCCTCGCGTCGCCGCTTGATCCTTATCGCGCCATCGTTGTTGGTGGCCGCATAGAGTGGTCCCCACAATGGATTCAACGACTCACTGACTATGTAAAATCCGGCGGTACGATTGTCCTTAATGCCACCCAAATTAAGCAGCTCCCAGAGCCCTTACTTGGCGTCCGGCTTACCGGCACAACTGCCGAAGCGCACAATGCTCGGTGTCTTGCGCCCGGCGAAGTGCCGCAGGACATGAGTGGTCAAATCTTTCGTTATGAGAGAGTCGAACTGAAGGGTGCTCAGGCGTTAATGACTACCACGACTGGTGATCCACTTGTCACAGTCAACAAGGTAGGAAAGGGCGTCGTCGTCTTTTCGGCTGTGCCTGACCTGCTTGGCGAGGATGACCGCATTACTCCATCCGCCGCGCATGTGCTAGCCCATGTCTTTGCCGACGCCACTCCCATCGAGGTTAGCGGCGATGTCGAGTATTTAATCAACCTCACCGGTCATGGCTGGGTTGTGACGCTTTTCAACAACAACGGCGTGTACAAACCTCAACAGGGCATGGCGCAGGTCGACCGCAGTGCATACGTAACCACCACAATTGGCTTGCGTGGCCAAAGGCTTCAGGATGTAACTGACTGGATTAGTGAGAAG
>JALYTI010000169.1 GCA_030854375.1 Acidobacteriota bacterium
CGTTCCGCACACCGTTGTCGGAGCGGGACTGCGCTGGCTCGGTGTGAAAAACACAGACTCACCGAAATTAATGTTCAAGGGTTGAATCTGAGATCCGGTAGGCGGGTGAAGTTTGGCCATCGCCGCTACAGCCGACGGTCCAGCCTGGTCAATGGTGGCTACCGGCCGCACCCCGGCGGTCCCCACTTTAACGGTCGGAAGGCTATTCCCACGAACTCGTCGATGACCACTCAGATCCTCCGTATCAAGCGATACACTTTTGAATGGCTGTGTTTTTCTGGTTTCGACTCCTTCGGGGAAAGGCCCGTACAATGTCTCCTTCCGTGAATTGACAGTTACACTCTGGAGTGATTCGACCGCCTTTCCCTGAGCAACGGCATTTAAGGGCATGGCTGCGATGAGTGAGAGCAGGAAGGCATTAACGTAGACGGATTGCAGCGAACCCCGGCAGTGCATTAGCTGCGACGCGAGCAATGAAAGAACGCCTGTGAATTGTTTTTTGATTTGTTCCAACATGCGGTTACCCCTTCCGATGTGCTTACTGGCGTGAGATTTTGATCCGTGGATGGCGAATTCTATTAAACTGGACCGTGCTTGTCATTAAGTTTGGGTGGACGTTTCCCCCTATAAGGCAATTGAAATGAGTATTAAAAACCGACGAGCCGATGGCGGCGAGAAACAATTACAGAGAGTAAGGCGAATTTGTGCCGCACTACCGGAGACTTCAGAAAAAGTCTCGCACGGAGAGCCGACCTTCTTTGTCCGCAAAAAGGTATTTGCCATGTGTTCCAACAATCATCACAATGATGGGCACATTGCAGTGGTGCTCCCCGCGGCGATTGGTATTCAGCAGGCATTGATCGCAGCCTCGCCTGAAAAGTTTTACAAGCCGCCGTATGTTGGCGTGCGTGGTTGGATTGGTATTGAGCTTCTCCGCGTGAGCGACGAAGAGTTGGCACTTCATATTCTCGAAGCCTGGCGATTGATTGCACCGGAAAAATTGCATGCCGAGTTACAGGCATCGCCAGTCGAATCTTGAAAATTGATAGACCTGAGCAGGCGCTCCACAAAGCGCAACACACAAGGCATCGCGGCCTGTTAGGTTCGACCGTAGACCAACGTTTAGTAATGCCTTAATGATCGGAGGTTCGGAAAAATGAGTGTGGGACCTAAGGAAATGAATGTTAACAATCTGGACAGACTGGCTTCGCTCATTACGCAGGAACATAGCGTCTTGCTCTCGCGTTGGCAGGAACAAGTGCGTGAACTTCCGTGTGCTCGGCATCTCGACACGCCCACGCTCAATGATCACATCCCTCAGCTGCTGAAGGAATTGGCTGCTGCGCTTAAAGCAAGGTCGGACCAGACCATCCCCGAAGCGCTTTGTGAAGGAACGCCTCCGGAGCACGGCGCTCAGCGCGTTCAGGACGGGTTTGATATCGAGGAAGTCGTTGCGGAATACAACATCCTGCGCGGGTGTATTCACGACCTTGCAGACTCCAACGGTTTGAACCTGCAAGGCAAGCCCTTCCATATCGTCAACCGAGTGCTGGACGAGGCGATTGGATTGGCCGTGCAAACGTATGCCACTCAGCGGGCAATGGAAGTGCAACAACGCCGGGAGGAGTATCTATCTTTTGTAGCGCACGATCTTCGAACTCCACTAAATGCTATTTCTTTGGCTGGGAGGGTCCTTGAGAAGAGGTCTGAGGACCAAAGCGCAGGCGCGGAAACCGCGTTGATGTTGAAAACCTTGCGGCGCAACGTGCAGCATCTCGAGGCGCTGGTTGCCAAGGTACTCGAGGAAAACACTAATCTTGAGACAGAAGTCGGCATCAAGTTGGAGCGACGAGAGTTTGATTTGTGGCCACTTGTCGAGGCTCTCATTCACGATCTACATCCAGTGGCTGGGACTTCGAGCACCCAGCTAATCAACAAAGTACCTGACGATCTGGTCGTATACGCAGATGCCGGCCTGTTGAGACGCGTCTTTCAGAACTTAATTGCCAACGCAATCAATTACACTCCGCGGGGCAATGTCATGATCGAGGCGAAGGAAATTAATGACGAACAAGGCGTAGAGGTTTCGGTAATCGACGATGGCGCCGGCATTCCGGCTGAGCGTCTTAATAAGGTGTTTGACATCTCGGAGACTGATCCGCTCAGGGGCGGATCGGGGCTGGGTCTGGCAATTGTTAAGACGTTTATTGAGGCCCACGGCGGAGAGGTGAATGTAAAAAGTCAGGAAGGCGTCGGTTCAACGTTCAGGTTCACACTGCCGTCCAGGACAGCTCCCGATTCACCCGCTAGTCAGTAAGACATTTCGACGTGGTACGTCGGCGAAGTAACCCCTGGCAAGTATGGAACGCTTCTTAGCTATCTGATTAGCGTCTGTTGCTCGGCTGAGATCAGCCAACGACCGTCGCGTTTCACGAACGTATCGGTAACACGAGCGTGATAAGTTCTGCCGTTCCGAAGCGTTTGGCTCTGAAGATAAGTCAATACCGCTGAGTCTCCATCGTAACTAACCAACTTGCCCTCAGTAATCTTCCATGATCTCGTGACTTTGTCCTGCTTTGCATCGGCGAGTACCTGATTCTTGTTTTGAGTTTTGCCGTCCGCTCCGGTACCTGAATAATCATCGGCGATATATGAAGCCAGGGTGGAAATGTCTCCGTCATAACTTGCTTGCGTGACTATGCCCTCGATCTTCATTAGCTCAAGTATGACGGCTTCTCGATCTGTTGCTGAATCGCTTGAATTCGATTTCGATGCGCCCTGACGATTGTCGTTTTCTGCCGGCTTCGTTTTATCGGTAAGATTGCAGAGCGACAACATTGCGATCATGAGTGCAAGAGCTAAAATTGAGTTCATCGTTATCACTTATTCCTGTGCGGGATCAGCAGAGCGTCTGCTTTGTATGCCAAAGACGACGGCAAGTCAATGGATATTCGGGTAGGGGGAAGCTAGACACGCGCTAATTGTTTAAAAACTTTCTCAAACTTCTGCTGATGATGATCGTCATTGTGACGATCGGGCTCGCTTTCTTTTGGTTTTCGCGTCCCGCCGACATTTCTTTCGAAGCGCTGCGCGGCAGTGTTCCAAACTCCGACTACAGCCATTTTGCCGAGATTGATGGGGTGCGTCTTCATTACCAGGATAAAGGAACGGGAACACCACTCGTATTGCTTCACGGCTTCACATCATCAACTTATTCGTGGAAAGACGTGTTCGAGCCGTTAGCAAAGAACTTTCGCGTGATTGCCATTGATCTAAAAGGTTTTGGCTTTTCGGAGAAACCTGACGGCGACTATACCAGGCGAGCCCAGGCGGTATTGGTCTCCCACTTACTCGATCATTTGAGTATTGAAAAGACATGGATGTGCGGCAACTCGATGGGCGGCGAAGTTGCGCTTAACGTCGCGCTCCAGAACCCGCAGCGCGTGGCCGGCTTGATTCTCATTGACAGCGCCGGCGTTAATGTTAACGGCGGCGGCTCGCTTACGCCCCGCTATCTCCTTATCCCTGTGGTTGGCCGCATTTTGACGACCTTGTCTTTGACAACCGACAAGCTCGTGCGCGAAGGTCTGGAGAAAAGTTTTTACGACGATACGAAAATTACTAATGAGCGAGTAGCCTATTATCACCGGCCACTTCAAACACGCTCAGGACAGTTGGCGGCTCTCCGAGCACGGACACAGGCAGGACAGTTTCCGATTGAACCAGACCTGACAAAAGTGAACGCGCCGACGTTGATTATCTGGGGCGCCGAAGATGAGCTTATCCCGTTGCCGGCAGGTAAAAAATTGAACTCGCTCATCAAGGATTCGAAACTGGTAATTATTCAGAAATGCGGTCACGTCCCGCAGGAAGAAATGCCGGAACGAGTGCTCGATGAAATGACGAAATTTATTGAGGAGGCCGGTCGAACTAAAAAATGAAAGATAGCTCTTGCATACTTAGATGGTGGATTCGTAAGGTATCGTTGTGAATTGTCCTCTTTGCAAGACGGCTGAATTGAGCCTCAACAAGCTGGAATCAAATCTCGCTTCACTGAGCTGTCCCCGTTGTCGTGGGAACTGGATACAAGGGGCACAGTACTGGAAGTGGCTGGAACAACACGGAGAGAATTTACCGGAGTTAAAAGATCAACCCAATGATCTGCCGCTCGCGGAGACGCAGAAGCACATTGATTGTCCAGAGTGTGGGTGGCGGATGGTGAAGTATATGGTAGGACGCGGGGTTGGTTTCACCTTAGACCATTGTCACGGTTGCAAGGGCATTTGGTTGGACAGAAATGAGTGGGAGGTACTAAGAAAACGCAATCTACACGATGATCTCAATTCAATCCTGACAGCATTCTGGCAAGGCGAGGCGTTAAAGGAAGAAAGAAAGAAGCGTCTGGAACGGATTTATATTAACAAGTTTGGCGCTGATGATTACGCAGAGATCAAAAGAATAAGGGCATGGCTTAGCGACCGTGAGAAGAAACAGGAATTGTTGGCCTATCTAACCGATGCAAATCCTCTGGATGTTTGATTGTCTGGGATCTGTACTCAACACTCGATTAGTAACTAAATCAGAACCGCGAGCGGACCGGGGTCCCCAGCGGGGCAGCCCCGCTGGGGTGGTGGTAGCGACCGGTCCGCCGGGCTCCAATACTGACTCTTGCCATGGCATTTGTTTCTCTAACACGATTGCGAGTCAGGTCTTATCGCTATCTACCGCAATTCGTTTGGCAAGCTCTGAAGACCGGTCGCCAGGCGGAACGTGCCTCTGGCTTTCTTGGCGGTAAGGTGCTGCGTGAAGCGAACAACACTTTTTGGACAATTACCGCGTGGAACAGCGAAGCAGGCATGCGGGCGTACCGTAACGCCGGCGCACATCGCGCCGTCATGCCGAGGCTGCTCGAATGGTGCGATGAAGCATCCGTCGCGCACTGGAATCAGGACATCCCAGACCTTCCCAGTTGGCAAGATGCGCACCGGCGTATGGTAGCCGAAGGAAGATCTTCGAAGGTGAACCATCCTTCACCCGCACACGTACAGAATCAAATGGCAGCGCCGCAGCCGGGTCGTCTTGAACGAATCCTGAAGCCGGAGCCCGATGCCGAGTGAATCAAGCTCTCTGCGAGGTCTGGTTTCCAGCCGATGATGGAACGCAAAATCACAGTTCGTGACGGGGTATCTTTATCGGGGATTCGGCAGGCGGACAAAGCCGCTTTGCTCGAACATCTTCAGTCAAGAGATGTCTACGCAACCACTCTCAATATTCCGCACCCATACCTGGAAACAGATGCCGATTGGTGGATTCAAAGGAGAACTGAGAGCACCCAACGCCTGGGTAAGGAGGTGTCGTTCGCAATCCGACTGGCACAGGACAAGCTAATCGGCGTAGTCAGTGCTGATAGCCTCGAGTCGGGTGCTAGTCACACTGCGGAGATCGGCTACTGGTTAGCGAGTCCATTTTGGGGACAAGGGATCATGACCGATGCGGTGAAAGCGTATGTCGAGTATGCTTTTAACGAATTGCAATTGCTCAGACTAACCGCGCACGTTCTGGAATCCAATATTGGCTCCGCGCGCGTGTTGGAAAAAAATGGGTTCAAATTAGAAGGTAATTTACGCAAGCACTTCCGCAAAGATGGTCAGCTGCTTGACGCGCGTTTCTACGGCTTGTTGAAAGAGGACCCGCTCCCCACGAAACCGGGGACTCGCGAAGTATAGAATCAAATTTCGTTTGATTGGACACTTATTTTTGAAAAACGGTACTGGTGCAGTTTGGCTTTCATTAACACCGTGGCTTCAGCCCGGTGTATGAACCCCTCATGAACTATTTA
>JALYTI010000170.1 GCA_030854375.1 Acidobacteriota bacterium
CAGCGGAACCCCAGGATACAACGGACACCAAACCGAGCCCGCGAAAGCGGGCGGCAGCCAACCCACAGTATCAACCATTCGGAGATGCTGCAGGCGCGGCCGCTGCCGGGCGCTTCGCGCGCTGGAGTTTTTTGCTGCTTAGATTCCTGGGGCTCCGCTGCGCTCCACCCCAGGCTTTATGCTCGCGCCCGCTCCGCGGGCTGAAGAAGTAAAAAGACGAAAACCAAAGACCAAAGTTCAAAGTTCAAAGTTCAAAGCACAAAGACCCAAGGCCAAAGCCTTAGTCGCCTAAATACGCCTCAATCACCTTCGGATCATTTCTAATCTCTTCGGGAATCCCGAGCGCGATCGACTTACCATAATCCAACACCTGAATTCTTTCACAAACTCCCATCACCACTTTCATATTGTGTTCCACGAGCAGGATAGTCAGCGAGAAACGATCCCTGATGCGCTTTATCAAGCCCATTAACCCTTCCTGCTCCGAAGGGTTCATGCCGGCGGCAGGTTCATCCAGAAGCAGGAGTTGCGGACGCGTGGCGAGTGCGCGCACGATCTCCAGGCGCCGCTGGCTGCCGTATGGGAGGCTCGTGCCGCCTTCATCTTTTACCCGCGCGAGGTCGAAAATCTCGAGCAACTCCAGGGCAAATTCACGATGTTCACGCTCGTCACGCTCGAATCGGGGTAGACGAAATACAGCATCAACCAAATTCTGTTTCGCATGTCGATGGCAGGCTGTCATCACGTTTTCCAAAACGGACATGCTGGGAAACAAACGAATGTTTTGGAACGTGCGCGACACCCCGCGACGCGAAATCTCGTAGGATCTCAGGCCGTCGATACGTTCACCCTGGAAATAGATTTCGCCCGAGGTTGGTTTGTAAACGCCAGTGAGCAGATTAAAGACTGTAGTCTTGCCCGCGCCGTTTGGCCCTATGAGGCCGTAGATTTCGCCGCGGCGCACACTCATGTCGAGTTCATTCACCGCGATCAGTCCGCCAAATCGAATAGTACCCTTGATGGTTTGCAGCGGTATCTCACCATCAAATGTTCGGGGCTGATCCTGACGAAGTGAGCGCGCGGCTTCCGTGATCATTCCATTTTCTTTGGTAGCCTTCACGGCATCTTGTTCCGACGCCCCGCTCATTTGTTTTCCACCTCTTTCGTGTGATCGATCGCCGAGCGCGGGCCCTGCTCAGCTATAGAAACACCGCCAGTTCCACCGACCGTTTTATCGCCCTCAGGTATCTTTCGCGCGCGTTTCAACCAGGAAAGTCCAAACTCACGAGTTCCCAGAAGTCCCTGCGGCCGAGTCAGCATAATCAGAATTAGGAGTGCGGAATAGACAACCAGACGATACCGTGAAAAATCGCCCGGCAGTTTTCGCAACAGCTCGGGCATTATCGTAATGACGATAGCGCCGAGAACAGATCCTGTCAGCGAACCCATGCCGCCCAGAACGATCATGATGATGATTTCAAATGAACGTATGAACTGAAAGTCGTTCGTGCTCAGAAATGACGTGTAGTGTCCAAACAAAACTCCTGCCATTCCGGCAAGAGCTGAACTGATAACAAAGGCGAGCACTTTGTAATTCGTGGTATTGATGCCCATGGCCTCGGCGGCCAGCTCATCCTCGCGTATCGAGACAAGTGCACGACCGATATCCGAATGGACAATGTTGTAAACGATCACAATAGTTATGACCGCAAACGCTCCGACCCAGAAAAAGTTTGTGTAAGCCGGAACGGTAAAACCGGTAGCGCCGCCTACCTTGTCGATATTGAGAATGACGATGCGAATAATCTCCGCAAATCCCAGGGTAACTATGGCCAGGTAATCGCCGCGCAGTCGCAAAGAAGGAATGCCTACGATCAATCCCGCCAGCGCCGCGACGATCGCCCCCACAAGGATAGCCAGCAGAAAGATCAACGCGTGTGCGACGCTGGCGCCGACTAGCCCGGCCAGAGAGCGTTCCCAAGCTCCAGCGTAGTAAACCGTAAGATACGCGGAGCTGTAAGCGCCGACCGCCATAAAACCGGCGTGGCCGATGGAAAACTGTCCCGTGAATCCTGTTATCAGGTTTAGCGAAACGGCAAGGATGACGTTGATGCCCGCCAACATGATGACGCGGCCGAAGTAAGGTGGAACGCCGAATCCAAACAGCCCCTCTTCGCTCATGTACTGATTCATGGCGATGAGCACGAGAACAATTACAAGAGCGGCGATTAAACGTTTGACTAGAATGGGCATCTGAACTCAGGGATAGCCGGCAAGTGACGAGACAACCCTAACTCGTCATTTATGACTGGTCGGCATTTGCACAGATGAATCTCGTAAAAAAGTCACTAGGTTGCTACACGTCCTTACTAGAACCTGAGTGAGTTTATGATCTTGTTCATCACCTGGAGGTCGGCCTCGTTGATGTAAGTGGAGATGCAGAAGAGCGCGTAATCTTTTTTCATAATGGCGTAGTATTTCTGTCTCACGACCCCACGGGGCGCTTCAGTGCTGACGCTCAGCACGCCAAACTCATTTCCGTTTATCTTCTCCGATTTGACGTCCTCTTCAACCTTGAAAGTGACTTTGGCGTAGGTCAACAGCCGTTTCACCTGATTAAGGTAGTCCTGACTTGTTGCGCTGGTAGATGAAGACGTCCTGGGCACAAATTCCGCTCCGCATATAAAGATCGCGTTTTCCGCTCCAGAAGCGTTCTCTGCGAGCTTGGAGACAGTCAACAGATTAACTGTGCGCGCAGTTCCTGCGTCTAACTGAGCCTGGACCGTCTTATCATTGCTGGTGAATTGTTTCCGCCCTCCCTCAATCAACATCCGTCTGCCTTGCGCGTCGTAGATGGTCCAGCCTTCCGGAATCGTCAGTCGCATGCCGAAATAATCATTCTGGTAGATCGAGTCAGTAATCGTGCCTGAGTCAGCCGCGGGAATGGTGACCGGCGCGGGCGGCTCTTGTGGGCTCGTGCTGGTTTGGGCTGCTATATAAGCACACAAAAGTAGCAACAGGGCCGCAGGCGCGATTGTCTTAGGAGCAATGTTCTTCATATTCGTTTCATGTAGCGGCTTGCGTTTGGAATGCGACTTGAACTTTGCGTTCTTTGTATTCACCGCGGCATGCACTCCGTCCTATTTTCACGGTATGCATGTCTTTGCTTTCAAACTTTTTCCTGGACCGTCGAGCCCAGGAGGCCCGTGGGTCGAAATAGCAGTACTAAGATAAGGATTGCGAAAGCTACCGCGTCGCGAAACGTGGTCGGAATGCCGACATTCTGACCGTAGCCGACGACAAAAGTTTCGGCGATGCCAATCAGCAGACCGCCCATCACAGCGCCGGGTATGTTTCCAATGCCTCCGAGTACTGCGGCAACAAACGCCTTCAGTCCGGTCATGATTCCCATTAAAGGATCAATTTGCGGATTGTATTGAGCTGTTAGCACACCAGCTGCGGCAGCGAGCGCGGATCCAAGCGCGAATGTTACTGAAATAATCATATCGGTATTGATGCCCATCAACTTTGCCGAGTTCAAATTGAAGGACACGGCGCGCATGGCGGTACCGACTTTAGTCTTGAAGATAATCCATTGAAGCAAAATCATCAGGGCCACAGACACGGCGAAGATGAGAATTTGAGATTTGGAAATTGCGGCGTTGCCAAAAAGCGTGTAACTCTGTTCGCGGAGAAGCTGCGGGAAAGCCCGCGGCGCGGCGCCGAGCTGGGCAACAAACAAGTTCTCAATCAACAAGGAAACACCAATAGCCGTAATCAACGTCGTCATGCGCGCGTATTTTCTAATCGGGCGGTAAGCAAATCGCTCGATGGCCATTCCCACGAGTGCCGCGGCGATCATTGAGCCGACCAGCACGACGGTGAGACCGACGAGAGAGGGCCCCGCCGCAAAACCAAGCTGGAAGGCTAAGAAATAACCGACGAACGCGCCCACCATATAAATGTCGCCGTGCGCGAAGTTGATCAGTCGAAGAATGCCGTAAACCATCGTGTAGCCTAACGCGATAAGCGCATAGATGGCGCCTATGGTCAGGCCGTTGATGAGTTGTTGCACAAAAGTGTCCATAAAGACTTGCCCGGAGTTAGTAGGGAGTCGTTTTGGAGACCGCAGGTTTCTTTCCGATGGCGGGAGACGCGCCAGTAGTTGGGGACGAGGCCGGACTAGCGGCCCCGGGTTTCTTTTCAACCGCGGGGGAGCCGCCGGTACTGGGAGATGACACTGGCGTAGCGGCCGGTGAAGTGCCCGACGTTGCAGGCGGTGTCATACCCTCAGGATAAATTGTCTCCTGATAAATATACTTGTGGTCTTGCAGTTTGAGTACCACCGCAGGTTTGACGGCATTGCGTTGCGCGTCAAGGCTGATGTTGCCGGTCACGCCCGCAAAGTTTTTAGTGGCCGCAATGGCGTCGCGAAGTTGTGGTTCGCTTGTGGTCCCGGCGCGCGTTATGGAATCGGCCAGGACCTTCATCGCATCGTACCCCAGTGCAGCAAGGGCGTCCGGGATATTGCCATAACGCGCTTTGTAAGCGGCTACAAATTTTTGTATTGCCGGCGACGGGTCGTCAACCGAGTAATGGTTTGAGATAAAATCTCCATTTAGAGCATCACCGCCTAGATCCCAAAGCTGCGTTGAGTCCCAGCCATCGCCGCCCAACATCGGCGCTTTGATATCGAGTTGCTTCGCCTGTTTGGCGATAACACCTACTTCACCGTAGTATCCGGGCACATAGATCACATCGGGATTCGCCGAACGAATGGCTGTGAGTTGTCCTTTGTAATCGCGATCGCCTTGCGTATACGACTGCTTGTTTACGATTTGACCACCCAGTTTTGTGAAGCTTGCTTCGAAGAACTCCGTCAGGCCGCGACTGTAAGGCGAGTTGAAGTCGAGCATGATCGCCGCCTTCTTTGCCTTCAGCGTGTTAGCACCAAACTTGGCCATCACGTCGCCCTGAAATGGATCAATAAAGCAGACGCGGAAGATGTAGTCGCCCACCTGAGTCACAGCCGGGTTCGTAGAGGATGGCGAAATCATCGGAACTTTGGCAGCTTGCGCTTTTGGCGCGGCTGCCAGAGTGTTTCCCGAAGCTACTTCGCCAAGTAGCGCGATCACACGATCCTGATCGATAAGTTTTGTAACTACCGTAGCAGCTTTTTCAGGACGCCCTTCATCGTCTTCGGAAAGGATTTGGATCTGCCGTCCGTTAATTCCGCCTGCCTTGTTAATTTCATCAGCGGCCATCTCTACGCCATTCTTAGTTGACTGGCCAAAGTTTGACGTACGACCCGAAAGGTCTCCGTAATATCCCACGACGATCGGGCCGGTTTCGCCGCCCGCTCCCGGCCCACCTCTGCGTTCACAGGCAAAAGCGAAAAAGAGAGTCGAAATAAGTCCAAGCGCGAGTAGAATTCTTTTCATATGTTCCTCACAGGCGAAATAGTTTAGTGGACAACTTGCAGCGCGAGACCGAAGGTTCACACGCCGGCTACACACTTCATCGGGTAAAAGTTTTGCTGAAGGCTAAAATCGAGCTGAATAATAGCTTCGAGAGCGTTACTGACGCAAACTTTTAATGTTTTGGAAAGCAAACTGCTAGTTTGTCACGTCCGGCCCACACTCGTACGGTTGATATATCTGGCACTAAGTGGAAAACGTGGAATTTAGTTTACGGGTAATCTAGACTGAGTCCAATGTCAAAGCCTCAACAAAAAGCTCCGCCGCCGCTGGGCGACATGAGTAAGGATGAGTTTCGCCGGTTTGGTCACGAGTTAATCGATTGGATAGCGGACTACTTCGAGAACATTGAAGACCTT
>JALYTI010000712.1 GCA_030854375.1 Acidobacteriota bacterium
AGACAGGTCAAGCGATTGACATTGCCATTGGCTCAGCCCATCGCGTGGAAAATCCCGGGCGAGAGCCGCTTGTTTTCATTGAGGTACAACGAGGTGGCTACCTTGGCGAAGATGACATTGTGCGGCTAGAGGATGATTTCGGAAGAGTATCTAATAAGTGATAGGTGACGATTAACAGGATGTGGCCGGACGTTGGCTAAGCCACCTGATGTACGGACGTTCGGGGATTTCCGGAATATTATGTAGGGGCTATGTCCATATCCGGGATGTAGCCCTTTTTGAAGTGAAGGGACAGAGTAATTTTCCATTTCTCATTTGTCATTTTGCTATTTGTCATTGCTCCAAGATTTCTCCGCGGATCCAAAGCGTCAAGCGCCGTTTAGATAGGACAGTGCGCCCACGCTTTCTTCGCGCCGTTTAGCCAGGGCACTTGTGCCCCGCTTCTGCGCACCGTTTAGATAGGGCACTTGTGCCCCACCCCGCGAGGCGGACAAGTCCGCTTTCTAAACGATGCGTGGCGAGGCGGACAAGTCCGCTTGCTAAACGATGGCAAATGAGAAAGGGAAAATGACAAATGGAAAATGGGTATCTGCCTTACGGCTACGGGGTACTGCCTCCCGATAGGCTCCATTGGAACCATCCGTCCAATCTGCGCGTAAACGAACAAGCTCGGTACGTAGCCATAGACCATAGTTGAGAAACAATGTCAGATTCTGAAGCAGTACAAACTAATACATCCAGCGATGCAGTCGCGCCAGGCGGGGGTTCCAATGCCGCACTAGCGCAAGAGCAGAGTTTATGGTCCGCCATCCGCGAGTCTCTGCGTGGCAGTCATCGCGACTACACAGTTGGGCCAGTCGGCCGCTCGATCATCCTGTTAGCGATCCCGATGGTGCTCGAGATGTGCATGGAGAGCATTTTCGCAGTCGTCGACATTAAGTGGGTCTCTTATCTGGGTCCTGACGCGATGGCAACGGTGGGTCTCACTGAATCGTTGCTGACCTTACTTTATGCGATTGCGATTGGTCTGAGCATTGGCGCAACGGCAACGGTCGCGCGACGGATTGGGGAACACAATCCGGAAGGAGCGGCACGCGCAGCGGTTCAGGCGATTGTCCTGGGTTTGATCGTGGCCATCGTCATTGCCGTGATCGGCGCCCCACTCGCGCCGAAGCTACTTTCACTTATGGGCGCCTCGCCTTCTGTGATTGAGCACGGATCGGGATTTACCAGAATCATGCTTGCAGGCAACGCCACGATCATGATGCTGTTCATGATCAACGCGATCTTTCGCGGCGCCGGCGACGCCGCCATCGCGATGCGCGTCCTGTGGTTGGCAAACGCCATCAATATTGTGCTTGGCCCATGTTTCATATTCGGACTTGGTCCATTCCCGAAACTCGGGATTGTCGGCGCGGCTGTGGCAACTAATATTGGTCGCGGGACGGGAGCGCTTTACGCTTTCAGCCGGCTGGTCCGTTCGGGAGGCCGATTTGATCTTAAGCGCCATCATTTTCGGCTCGAGCCTGCCATTATGGCCCGCCTCGTGCGACTCTCCGCCACTGGAACGTTCCAGGTGTTTATCGGCATGGCAAGCTGGATAGGGTTGGTGCGCACAATCTCCAGTTTCGGTACCGACGTGGTTGCCGGGTACATCGTGGGCATTCGCGTCATCCTCTTCGCGCTGCTGCCGTCCTGGGGTATGTCTAACGCTGCGGCAACGATGGTGGGACAGGCGCTGGGAGCAAAAAAACCGGAGCGTGCCGAGCAGGCTGTTTGGAAAGCCGGCCTCTATAACATGATCTTCCTCGGCTGCATTGGCCTTGTTTTTGTCCTTCTTGCCAGACAAATAATTGGATTGTTTACTACGGATCCGAATGTGGTGCCCTACGGAGTTGATTGCTTGCGCATTGTTGCCTACGGATTTCTCTTCTACGCCTGGGGAATGGTGATTACGCAATCGTTTAATGGCGCAGGCGACACATGGACTCCCACGATCATCAACCTGTTTGTATTTTGGTTG
>JALYTI010000171.1 GCA_030854375.1 Acidobacteriota bacterium
GACCCACCCGCTACCGCGTGGTGGTACTGACCTCATCACACCGACATCTGAGTGAGTGCCCAGCGAAAGCGACCCTCCCGCTACCGCATGGTGGTAGTGACCTCATGGAACCGCCGCTATCGTTGTTCCGCGCGGCAAACTGAACCAGTACCGCGAGAAACGCTTGCTTGACACGCCCCTCCGTAAATAGTAATCGTAAACTATCAACACTTAAGTAAGGATTGTCGGCAGTGTTTTCACGAGGTTGCCAAGAGTATTAATGAGCGAAACCAGACAAGCAGTAATCATAAGCGCGGTCAGAACTCCCGTAGGAAAGTTTTTAGGATCGTTGAAGGATTTCGCGGCGACCGATCTCGGAGCGATAGTCGTTCGCGAAAGCGTCAGGCGCGCAGGGGTAGCACCGGAAGACGTGGACGAGGTGATCATGGGTTGCGTTATTCAGGCAGGCCTGGGTCAGAACCCTGCCCGGCAAGCCGCGTTGCGCGGCGGGTTGCCGCCAGCTGTCTCCGCTGTGACAGTCAACAAGGTGTGTGGCTCAGGTCTGAAAGCAGTGATGCTGGGAGCGCAGGGCATTCAGCTAGCTGACACGGATTTGGTTGTCGCCGGCGGAATGGAATCGATGTCTAACGCACCTTACCTGATTCCCAAAGCGCGCGAAGGTTATCGTTTGGGAAACGGCGTACTGGTCGACGCGATGATTCATGACGGTCTCTGGGATGCCTTCAACGACTACCACATGGGCTGTACTGGTGAAGTGGTCTCGAAAAAATACAATGTGAGTCGTGCGGAACAAGATGAGTATGCGCTCAACTCTCATCGCAAAGCTGCGACCGCAATCAAAGCGGGAAAGTTCAAGGACGAGATCGTGCCAGTGGAAATTCCGCAAAGGAAGGGCCCGCCAGTAATTTTCGATACTGACGAGACGGTGCGCGAAGACACTTCGCTTGAGGCATTGGCGAAACTAAAGCCGGCATTCAAGAAGGACAGTGGGACAGTGACGGCAGGCAACGCGCCCGGTGTGAATGATGGAGCTTCGGCAGTAGTCGTGACCTCGACCGAGAAGGCCAAATCGCTGGGGATTGAGCCGATGGCGCGTATTGTTGCGCAGGCCACCTCGGGTGTGGAGCCGGCATTGGTAATGATGGCCCCGTTAGAAGCGATCCGGAAAGTTTTGCGAAAAGCCGGTTGGTCGTTAAGTGACGTCGACTTGATTGAGCTGAACGAAGCCTTCTCTGTTCAGGCGGTCGCGATCATCAAAGAGCTCGGTTTGGATCCGCAGCGCGTAAATGTAAATGGTGGGGCCGTTGCGCTGGGTCATGCAATTGGGCAGTCCGGGTCGCGACTTTTGACGACGATGCTCTATGAGTTGAAGCGTCGCGACGCGCACCGGGGTGTGATTTCACTTTGTCTTGGCGGCGGCAACGCAGTGGCTATGGCGATTGAAAGGTAGGTTTGGACCAAGTTACCCGGCGCGCCGTTTAGTGCGGCCCGTTTAGATAGGGCACTTGTGCTCCTAGCGCGAGGCGGACAAGTCCGCTTTCTAAACGAGCGCGGCTCTTGCTAAACGCGAACGTTCAAGATTTTGATGAAAGTTCATGACTGAAATCATCGGCGTAGTCGGATCAGGCACGATGGGGAATGGCATCGCGCAAGTAGCGGCGCGGGCAGGCTATAGCGTTGTCATGCGCGACGTCTCAGACGAGTTTTTACAACGAGGAAGAAACGCAATCGATAAGAGCCTGCAACGCGATGTGGACAAATCAAGATTGAGTCCGGAGGAGAAGCAGTTAATAATTGATCGTATAAAACTCACGACCGAACTGGAACAATTGAGCGCCGCGGCTTTTGTAATCGAAGCTGTCCCCGAGGACCTCAGCGTCAAGACTCAACTCTTTGCCGTGCTCGATAGAATCACTCCACCTGAAACGATCCTGGCCTCAAACACTTCTTCAATCTCGATAACCAGGCTTGGTGCGGCCACAAGCCGGCCAGACAAAGTTATCGGCATGCACTTTATGAATCCAGTGCCTGTGATGAAGCTCGTTGAAGTCATTCGTGGTCTTGCGACGTCGAATGAAACGTATGAGAAAGTGCGCAGCTTTTCGGAAAAGCTGGGGAAGACCGCGCTGGATTGCAACGATTCGCCTGGCTTTGTTTCCAATCGGGTGCTGCTGCCGATGATCAATGAAGCGATTTTCGCCCTATACGAAGGTGTTGCGCCGCGCGAGAGTATCGACGGAATCATGAAACTGGGAATGAACCATCCAATGGGACCGCTGGCGCTCGCAGACTTCATCGGCCTCGACGTCTGTCTGGCAATCCTGAATGTGTTGTACGATGGCTTCGAGGATCCGAAGTATCGCGCTTGTCCTTTGTTGAAGCGTTACGTAGATGCAGGATGGCTGGGCAGAAAAACCGGACGCGGATTTTATGAATACTGAAAACTTAGTGTTCCTGAATTTAACGGGTCTGTTACGACTAACTACGGAATACTGATTACTGACTGCTTTTCAAATGTCGCAAGTAGCTCATTATTGCCAGAAATGTTTAGCGGCAAATCCGCTGGGCCAGGAGTTTTGCGCTCGATGTGGCACCAGGCTGATGATCATCGTTGAGCCGCCGGCCGCACGCTACGAAAGCGTGGAATCCTTGGCCTCCAACGAGGACCACCTCCTTGAAAGAATCTCGTCCCTGGAAAGCAGGCTAGCTCGGCTAACAGAGAAATTCGAGCGCGGACTCGATTTGCTTCTTAGCCAGGCACAGAATACGCACTTCGATCGCGCGCTGGTTAAAGCTCTGGTCAGCCTTTTGACTGATGAGGGCGTAATACAAAGCGACCGACTCGAGCGCTTGTGGATCGATAGATGTCAGAAAGAGGCCGAGGAGCAGCAGGAAAGCGATCGACGCGAGGAGTTGCGCCTAAAAATTTTGGCAAATTACTCAGGTCAGGAGCGCGAGGCCTTTGCACAGTGTATTAACGAGGGCTTTCTTTTTATTGATGATGAGCAACTTAGCCGCGGCATCCGGTCGCTCCGTCGCGCTGCGGAAATGGCGCCACGTAATGGTCCGCTTCTTTATTTTGTTGGCGAGCATTTCTTTAAAACAGGCAAGACGCATCGTGCTCAGAATTATCTGGCCAGAGCTTATGAGGTGTCGCCAGGTGACAGGCGCATCTCGTTATTGCTAGGTCTGACGTGCGCAGATGAAGGGGAAGCGGAACGCGCTAAAGACTTACTCAACAGCGCGACACGGTTAGGCGGTTCGTCATTCGCTGCCCACTACGGATTGGGCCATCTTTTTGTGGCCGAAGAGAAGTGGCGCAAGGCGCTTCAAGAGTTTAAGTTAGCGCTGGCAACTAAGGATTCGCCGGAGGCGCACTACGCCCTGGGATGTCTCTACTACCAACTCAGTCGTGATGCGCTGGCCGCGCGCCATCTGCGGAAAGCGCTGGCGTTGGACGAGCAGTATGGCGAGGCGTTCTACGTGTTGGGCTTAATTTCTGAGCGCGCAGGACAGAAAAAGTTGGCAGAAGAGTATTTCGAGAAGGCAGGCTCGGGAATGCTGGGGCGAAATACTACCTTGGCCAAAGGCAAACGGCAGAATTCTGCGGCGACAGTTGTTGCTCCACTCTTTCGTCCGTCGTCTGCGAAATCACGAAAGCTTATTACCGGAGGCGATCGACGCCTGGCTGAAGCGCTTCGACAGGATGCCTTAAGCGAATGCAATTCGGCGGACATCGAAGGCAGGTAGTAACTTACGGTCGACTCTTTGGAGTGCGCTGACCTGTCAGCGCTTTAGTCGGCTACGACCTGTCGCAGCCTTTCGTGTGTTGAATGTCTTGGTAACAGACGGCGGCGTCAAGCCGCCGACGACCAAAGCGGTGACAGGTCACTGCACTCCAAAAGCAGCACTTGTTTGAAAGTGAACCATTACCAGTGCCTTCGTTTTCTACAACTATCAAACGCCTCGAGGCGCACTATGGTGAACCCCGCCCACCCAAAACAACCGACGCTCTTGGCCTCATCGTGCACGAGACGATTGCATATCTGGCTAGTGACGAGAAACGGGACGCCGCGTTCGCTGCCTTGCAGGAACGAGTTGGGCTGAAGCCCACCAAGATTCTGGCGGCCCCCACAGAAGAGCTGGTGAACATCACAAGGCTTGGCGGAGTTCATCCGGAACTAAGGGCAGCGCGGTTGAAAGAGATTGCTCAAATTGTGCTGAACGATTTTGCCGGCGACTTGAACAGTGTGCTGAGACTGAAATTGACTCAGGCGCTGAAGGCACTGCGGAAATTTCCATCGATCGGCGCGCCGGGCGCTGAGAAAATTCTTCTCTTTACTAAAACGTATCCGTTGCTCGCTCTTGAATCGAATGGATTGAGGGTGTTGTTGAGGCTGGGTTTTGCTGAAGAGCGTAAAAGCTATTCAGCAAGCTACGCTTCCGTGCAGCAAGCGCTGAAAGATCAAATCGGGAATGATTGCGACTCCCTGATTCGTTCTCATCAGTTGCTGCGACGACATGGAAAAGAACTTTGTCGAACTAATAACCCTGCGTGCGAGATTTGTCCGTTGAGGAGCCAATGCGCCTATTATCGGAAGCTCCAGGCAAAAAGCGGCTTCCGCAGGCCAGGCCTGGCAACCTAATTATGGCGGGAATCAGCTGGCTATCTTATTCGAGTTGTTTCTTAAAGCCTTCGAACTGCTGCTGCAGCCTGCCGAGTTCGGTTTTGAGATCTTCCACTTCACTCTCCAACTTTGAAACGCGGTCGCCCTGAGTGGAACGGGCAGAAATTTCTGGACGCCGTTCTGTTTCAGGAAAGGCTTCGACGGCAACTTCCCCTGACAGCAGGTGCGCGAAGCGAACCTCTTTCTGGCCGGGTTGACGAGGCAAGCGGGCGACGAGAGGATCCGGCTCTCTCGAAATCAGCGAATTCAATGTCGACTCAACTTCTTCCAGCCCGGAAAACTCATGCAGCCGAAAGGCGCGAGTCGCCAGTTCGCCGGTTGTCTGGGGACCTCTGAGCAGCAGCACGCAAATGAGCGCCAACTCAGGCTGGCTCAAATGCATTACTTCCGGAAGGACGTGTTTGTACTTTGGCACCCTACTCGTGCTGCCATAAAACACGTAAGCAAGATTCTTCTCCCGCAGGCTTTCCAGAGCCTGCGCGACAGTGTCTTCGGCAAAGGCGGTAATCGGATGGCGATTGTTCTTCTGATTACAGGCAAGCATCAGCGCGTTGAGGGTTAGCGGGTAATATTCCGGTGTGGTTACCTGCTTCTCAACCAGCGACCCGAGTACGCGCACCTCAGTTTCATTCAATACAGTTGGCAATTTGATCTAGCTTTGCAGCTGCTGAACGATTTCATAGTACAACGCCGCATCCTGGCGTCCGCCGCGTATGGATGCTGCGAAATAGATTTTCATTGACAAGCGAATCGTAACGCAAACTGTTAGTTTGCGGAAACCGTCATTACTTGCCGCTGGCGTAACGCAAACTGTTAGTTTGCGAAAGGTTGAAAACTTGCAAGCATCAGAAAATCACGTTTCCTGGATAGTGTTGCCTTTTTGGTGCTATTACCTGAAAGATTTGCTGTCTCATGAGCCACTTCGCTTATCGGCCAGCCTATCGGCGAAATTTGCCGCACCTTCAACCTCCAGGCGCTATCCTGTTCGTCACTTTTCGCCTCGCCGGATCTCTTCCGCAAAGCATCATCACTCAGTGGAAAATCGAACGTGCCTGGTTGGGCATTTGGAGCAAACGAATCCATCCCATTATGAGGAAGTAAGGACCGATTTCGAAA
>JALYTI010000172.1 GCA_030854375.1 Acidobacteriota bacterium
GTGCTGTGTCGCATCCGGGCCTGGTCGCGTTCCTTTTATAGTCAACCGGTTGTCGTCAATACTGATATCAAGCGTCGCGCGGTCTATGCCCGGAAGATCAGCCGCTACCGTGTATTCCGTCTCGTTTTCATAGACATCGGCGGCCGGATACCAATCCGCGCCTTCAACTTCGTCGCCGGCGTCAGCTTCGGCAGCTCGTCGCTGCGATGCATCTTCAAACAGTCGATTCATTCGATCTTGCAACGACATCAGGTCGTGCAAAGGATTCCATTGTGCCATTTCGTCTACCTCGTAACTTCAGTTACGCCGCGACTGCAACCTCTGTTCTGAGATCCATTTTGTCGCCTTCGGCCGATACCTTCACGGTCTGACCAGGCAAAATCTCTCCGCGCAAAAGCTTTACTGCGAGAGGATTCTGTATGAGCGTTTGGATCGCACGCTTTAGCGGCCGCGCTCCATAATTCGGATCATAGCCTTCGCGGGCCAGAAGCTGACGCGCGGAATCGTCCAGAATCATTTGGATGTTTCGTTCTCTCAACATCTCGCGCAACCGTTCTAATTGTACATCTATGATCTGCGTTATCTGCTCACGTGAAAGCTGATGGAAAATCACGATGTCATCGATGCGGTTGAGAAACTCCGGTTTGAAGTTAATCCGCAGCTCCTGCAATACCGCCTCGCGTACTTGCTTCTCATCGCCTTCAGCTTCTTGAATCTCGCGGGAGCCAAGATTTGAAGTCATGATCAAAACCGTGTTTTTGAAGTCGACTGTGCGTCCTTTCGCATCAGTGAGTCGCCCGTCATCTAGAATTTGCAGTAACACATTGAACACGTCCGGGTGTGCCTTCTCGATCTCGTCAAAGAGCACCACGGCGTACGGTCTACGACGCACTGCTTCCGTTAACTGGCCCCCCTCTTCATACCCGACGTAGCCGGGAGGCGCACCGATCATTCTCGCGACAGCATGCTTCTCCATGTATTCCGACATATCGAGACGAATCATCGCGCGTTCGTCATCAAAAAGAAATTCTGCGAGTGCTCGCGCTGTCTCGGTTTTCCCTACGCCGGTTGGTCCAAGAAAAATGAAAGAGCCAATCGGACGATTGGGATCCTGGAGTCCCGCTCGCGCCCGACGAACTGCGTCAGCAACTGCGGTAAGGGCTTCCTCCTGACCAATAACTCGTTTGGAAAGCCGCTCCTCCATAGTGACGAGTTTCTGCATTTCACCTTCCAGCATTTTGGAGACAGGAATGCCCGTCCACTTTGCCACAACTTCCGCAACGTCCTCCTCGTCAACTTCTTCCTTAAGCATGACGCCGTCTTTTTGAAAGTTTGCAAGCTTCTCGTGCTCGGCGGCCAGCTTTCGCTCCAACTCGGGAATCTGCCCATACTGGATTTCAGACGCACGCGCCAGGTCCCCCGCGTTGCGAGCTTGATCGAGTTGCAGCTTCAACTGCTCCAATTCAGCCTTGGCGGTTCGCATGCGCTCGATGGCCTCTTTCTCCGACTGCCATTTTGCTTTCATGCCGGAAGACTTTTCTCGAAGGTCCGCAATGCGTTGTTCGATTTCCCTCAAACGCGCTCTCGATTTTTCGTCTTCTTCGCGCTGCAATGCCTGCCGCTCAATTTCCAACTGGACGATTTCACGCTCAAGCTGATCGATCTCCTGCGGAAGCGAATCTATCTCGATTCTGAGGCGAGATGCCGCTTCATCAATCAGGTCAATCGCCTTGTCCGGAAGAAACCGATCAGTAATGTAACGATGGGAAAGGGTTGCGGCCGCAACAATCGCGGAGTCCTTGATGCGGACTCCGTGGTGAACCTCGTAGCGCTCTTTTAATCCCCGGAGGATCGCGATCGTATCCTCAACGCTCGGCTCTCCAACGTAAATTTGCTGAAAGCGCCGCTCGAGCGCGGCGTCTTTTTCAATGTATTTCTTGTACTCGTTGAGCGTGGTGGCGCCGACACAACGAAGCTCCCCGCGAGCAAGCGCCGGCTTTAACATGTTCGACGCATCGATCGCTCCTTCGGCGGCCCCGGCACCGACCAGCGTATGAAGTTCATCGATAAAAAGTATTATCTGCCCCTGGGCGTTTTCAATCTCTTTCAAGACTGCTTTCAACCTATCTTCAAACTCACCGCGATATTTTGCGCCGGCTAACATTGAGCCCAGATCGAGGCCGACCAGCCGTTTGTTTCTTAATGTCTCAGGAACGTCGCCCGAAACAATTCGTTGAGCCAGGCCCTCAACGATCGCGGTCTTGCCGACGCCCGGCTCACCAATCAATACTGGATTATTTTTGGTGCGCCGCGAAAGGACCTGAATTGTCCGGCGTATCTCATCGTCGCGCCCGATCACGGGATCGAGTTTTCCTTTGCGCGCAAGCTCCGTCAAATCGCGTCCGTATTTTGAAAGTGCCTGATAGTTCTGTTCCGCATTCTGCTCTGTAATATGAGACCCGCCGCGCATCTGCTCAATAACCTTAAGCAGGTCATCACGCTTTACGCCATGCTGCCGCAGAATCTTTCCGGATTCACCATCCTTCTCATCGACGATCGCCAGCAGCAGATGTTCGGTCGAGTTAAACTCGTCCTTCATTTTGTCTGCTTGTTTTTGAGCTGCCGTAAAAACCTGGCTGAGTCGCGGACCGAAGTACTGTTGGCCACCCTCGACGCGAGGAAAGCGCGCTATCGCGGCTTGAACATCATTGAGCAGCACGGGAAGATTTACTGCCAGCTTCCCAAGAATGGGCCGCACAATACCTTCCGGCTGTTCAAGCATCGCGGAAAGCAGATGTTCGGGTTCGACCTGCTGATTCTGATTGCGCTCGGCGAGTTCGATAGCGGACTGGATGGCTTCCTGAGCTCGTAGCGTATATTTGTCTAGACGCATTTGGATTTTACTATTTAAGAATTTTTAAGCGGGGCTCAGTCGTCTCCGCCTGATACCCCGCTTTCGTCTGTCCAAGCTGAAAACTTAGCGACCTCCAGCGGCCTGACTGGATTTATCAGTGCTGGCGTCCTCGGCTTTCGCTTCGATCTTCCTGGCTTTAGCAGCGCCTTCGCCGCTAACCTGGATGCGGCGCGCTTTCGTGTCTTCACGTTTCGGAAGAGTCACGCGCAACACACCATTTTGATATTCCGCCGTTGCTCCGTCTGCCGAGACAGTCTGCGGCAAGGTAAAGGAACGTGTAAACGAACCATAAGAGCGTTCGACTCGATGGTAGTTGTCGGTTTCGTCCTTCTTTTCGAATTGCCGCTCACCGCGCAACGTAATGACATTGTTCTCCACAGAGAGCTCAAACTCATCCGGGTTCATGCCAGGGAGCTCGGCCTCGAGCACAATGTGATCTTTGTTTTCGTAAATATCGACACTTGGATTCCACGCGCCTCGGCTAATGCCTTCCTCACCAAAGCCTCGCGTGAGATTTGTCGAGAACAGCCGGTTCACTTCTTCCTGAAGTGTACGTAGGTCTCGAAAGGGGTCATACCGAACTATAGTCATCTTATTTCCCTCCTTATTTCACTTCGCGGGCCCATCCGCAATTTCAATTATCAATCTAAACTGACCCTGTGAGCGTGTCGTGATAATAATACTTGAGTCTTGCCCTGTCAAGTTGCTCCGAAATGGCGAAAACGTCAGTGTTTAAAGCTGCTCACGTTCGCGGAGGTGCCGGGTGCCAGAGACGAATGAGGCTAACCGGGTACTTATTTCAGACCGAAAAAGCGCTTTATTGAAGACAGCAGGCCGGCAGATTCGTCATCGTCGGAGGCTGAGGAATCGTCGCTAGCGGCCAACCCCTGGCGGCGCTCAGCGATGATATGGCTTAGCGACTCGACGAGGTCAGGATTAGCGTCAAAGACGCGCTTCATCGCACCATGCCCAATCTCGAGAACTTCTGTTTCCTCAAGCGCGATGATATTCGCGGTTCTCGGTTCACCGGTGAATAAAGCCATCTCTCCAAAGAACGCCCCTTCGCTAAGCGTGGCGACCGTGCGCGGCCGCCCGTTTTCGGTGACTTGAACGCTCACGCGACCATTGTGCACGACGAACATTGACGAGCCTGGGTCTCCTGCGCGTATGACTGTTTCGCCGGGGGCAAAAACATGGCTGGTCGCCGCCTGGGCAAGCGTTGTTGTCTCTTCTGTCGAGAGCGGGGCAAAGATGTCGACGGCAGCGAGCCGTTCGACGACTGCGCCACCATCACCATCACGCTGGCCCACCCTGGATGCTCGTTGCAGCAGCACCGTTCGAGTCGGGTACGCAAAACTGAGATTAGCTCGACGGAACGCATACCAGATTCGTTGTCGCACTAATGCATCCGTGTCGTTGTATTTCGCATAGTCGTCGAGCCAATACTTGACTTCATACTCCACGGCGCTCTCACCGAGATTCCTGATGCGAACAATCGGGGAGATCTTCTGCGAGACATTGTCAGCTTCGCGGACCGCTTCTCTAACCACATGGATGGTTTTTGCAGGGGATTCGGTAAACAGCGTGTTAAAAAAGACGTGACGAGCATTTAAGTTGCTGCGGGGGCTGACTTCGATCGGTTCCTTCGCGGCAGTGCTGTTGCTTATTAAGACTACGTGGTTGGAAAAGGTCCTGATTTTCACTGCGCGCCAGGTAATCTCTTCGACCACGCCAGTGTGTCTTTGCACGCCTACCGTGATTACGTCCCCTACCTGAAACGGTCTATCTGCTTGCAGCGAAATTCCCGCAAAGAAATTTCCCAGTGTGTCCTGAAGAGCGAGACCCAGGATGACACCGAAAATCGCGGAGGTTGTGAATAATGCTCCCAGATTGGCCTTAGGAAATATTGAGGTGAAGATAAGAAAGAATAGGGCGGTGAAGGCGACAATGGAGAAAACGTTCCTAACTAAAGTTGGCGCTTCAAATCCGCGGCGAAACCGAAACACTAATCCAAAAATCAGCGCGTTAAGCGCGCGCACCAACAGGTAAGCAAGGATCGCCAAAAGAATCAGGCGCAGAACACCGACAATGGTGTCTGCCTGGGATTGAAGTCCCCCCATTTGCGCGCGCAGCAACTGACGAAGTGCGGAGTCAAATCTGCCGATAAGGTAAATCACCAACACGACCACCGCAGTGGTGGTGAAGAACAGTGCGAAACTGTTTTTGGAGCGGGGACGATTCACGTTCGTGCCGTGTTATGCCTGCGAGACTCAGATTTAGAAGCTAGATAGGTTCTTTTATCACTGATTCTTTGTGTTGGCGAGAAAGAATCGCGGTGCCTTTGCCTGATTACAGGCGCAAAAGCTTTGGGAAAAGCGTCGTTAAGGCGAATAGGAGTGATACGGCGGTGACGATGATTGCTGTCGTCCAGGCTCCGAGGTTGTAAATGGGCCCATTTGCATGCGGGCCCATCAGCTCGCGGTCGTTTACCAGGCGGAGTATGGCAAAAAGAATGATCGGCAACAGCAACCCATTGATTACCTGAGTTACCAGAAGAACGCGAAACAACGGCAAATTTGGAATCACCGCGATTGCCGCACCGACAGCCACGAGAAAAGTAAAGACACCAATGAACGTTGGAGCCTCACGAAAACTACGGGATACACCCTTCTCAAAGCCGAGGGCTTCGCTAATCGAATAGGCGGTAGCCAGGGGTAACACGCCCGCAGCCAACATCGAGGCTCCAAACAAACCAACGGCGAACAACTTCTCCGCGTATGGTCCGGCGAATGGTTCCAGTGCGCGCGCAGCATCAGCTGCGCTCTCGATGTGCAAGCCATGTTTATGTAGAGTAGCCGCGGTTGATAC
>JALYTI010000713.1 GCA_030854375.1 Acidobacteriota bacterium
TTAATAAGCTGACTGATGTCTACCATGCCGCAGTTGGTCATAGCGAAGACCAACCCAGCCATCTTCACGTTCTCGACACAAATATCTGTGCCACGCGATGCGCGGAGGAATATGGAAATCCTTGCCAGCGGTTTTGTCCCGCAGCTGTTTATGAGATGGTCGAGGACGCCGGCAGCGGGCGGAGGAAGTTGCAGGTCAATTTTTCAAACTGCGTTCACTGCAAGACCTGCGACATTATGGATCCATATCAGATAATTAACTGGGTAACTCCTGAGGGTGGCGGTGGCCCCGATTATAAGGGCATGTAAGGCGTCAGGTTTCGTTACTAGACAAGTGGAGCGGGTTTATTCCTCTCCCTCTTTATCGGTGACTGTGAAATTAACCCGGCCGCGCATCACTTCTTCCAGAGCAATGCGTGTGTTCTTGTGTTTCACCGTGTCAATGTCAATGCGCGGGCGCGCGCCTCGTTGTAATTGTTTGCTTCGTTTAGCGGCCAGAATAATTAGCCGGTATTTCGAGTCGATTTCCGGCGCCTGCGTTTCTTCGATGGCTTTCTCAATCTCTTCTTTAGGTGCCATTATTGCTATTACTCCCTCTCGCTCCATGCGCGAGCTCAATTAGAATTACCAACCTCTTTAGCGGTGAAAGCCTCTATCACCTGTTTCACTCTAGATCCTTGCCGAGTAAGCCGCGCTCTTTCGGCATGAACTATGGCGGCCAACTGATCAGCCGCCCGGTCAGCATCGTCGTTAATGATTACGTATTGAAAGGCCGCATGGTCCTTCAACTCCTTTGGCGCGTTGCGCAAACGCAAATCGAGCTCCTCAGGAGAATCTGTCCCGCGCGCAAGCAATCGTTCGCGCAGAACTTCGAAGGACGGCGGCAGGATAAATATGCTAACCGAATCCGGCATTAATGTTCGGACGCTAGCTGCGCCCTGAACGTCTACTTCGAGAATGATGTCGCGGCCTTCCGAGATCTCACGGAAAACTTGATCGCGGCCAGTCCCGTAAAGCTTTCGGTGGACGGGGGCCCATTCGAGAAATTCTTTGGCAGTTATCATCTGCTTGAATTTCTCCGGTGTAACAAAGAAATATTCGCGACCATCCACCTCTCCGTTTCTGGGGGCGCGGGTAGTGAAAGAAACAGAATAGCTAAGGTACTTCACTTTATTCAACACGCGGCGGATCAGCGTGCCCTTACCGCCACCCGACGGAGAACTGACGACAAAGAGAATGCCCCGGCCTTCGGATGTTTCGCCGGCGCGCCTGGCCTCGAACTCTGACACTTTTATTTCACTCAACGTTCTGGACCTGCTCGCGAAGCTTTTCCACTTCCTGCTTAATCGCGAGCGCCGCTTCTTTAATCGAAAGATCCGTAGACTTGGACAGGGTCGTATTGGCTTCACGGTTAAGTTCCTGCAACAAGAAATCGAGCATCTTGCCGGTCTCAGCCGTTGAGTTTAGCGCCACGCGAAACTGCGTCAGGTGACTCCGGAGTCGGACCATCTCTTCGCTTACGTCGCTGCGGTCGGAGAGGTAAGCTACCTCCTGGGCCAACCGGGCAGGATCGATCTCAACGAGTTGTCCGTTCCGATTCAATAATTCGCCAATCCGTTTTTGCAGACGCGCGCGATAAGCATCGACCAATCCCGCTGCCGCATTCTCGATAATCGGGACCAGGGTATCGATTCTATCGATGCGTTCGGTCATCTCAATGCGAAGTGCCTCGCCTTCCTGCGCGCGCATGCGTTCAAGCTCAGCAAGCGCCTCCGTCAGGGCGCGTTCGATACCTGAGACTACCTCGTCGCTAAGCCCATCGCGTGCAGGCTGTAAGGCACCCGGCAGTCGCGCGAGCACGTTAATATCCACCTCACCGGCAATGCCAAATTCTTTTTGCATTTCGCGCAGTGCGTTGACGTAGCCGGCAATCAAAGGTCGATTCAACTCATAAGCAGTTTGAGCGGTCCTCTCAAAGTTGACACTCACATCCACTCGCCCGCGCGCGAGGCGTGAAC
>JALYTI010000714.1 GCA_030854375.1 Acidobacteriota bacterium
TCACGGCCTAACGGGCAACGGAGACGGAATGATTGTGAGACGTGGTTTTCGCCGGGCTGCTTCGTTTAATGATGATCGGTTGCGGCAGGCGCCGGTGGGCCACTTCTTCGATGCCATAACAAACGGCTGGGGCGCAATGCCGAGCTATGCGCCACAAATTCCCGCACAAGATCGTTGGGCCATCATCGCCTACATTCGCGCGTTACAGTTAAGCCAGCAAAGCCAGCCGGGGCAGGTACCCGCCGCTCAGGCTTCATCGACGCGTTTACAGTTACGGCCAGGTGGAGGACAACACCCGTGATGCTTGTCTCGTACAATGCGCCGCCTTTCATAGAACGCATTCAGCAACGCGTGTTGATAGTCGGCGTAGTATGCGTGGTCCTGCTTGCCGTCGGGTTTTTCCTGGATCGCCCGCAGTTTTTCCATTCCTACCTGTTTGCTTTTAGTTTTTGGGCGGGGATCTCGGTTGGTTCGCTGGCGCTCCTGATGCTGCAGCATCTGACGGGTGGAGGCTGGGGTCTTGTGATTCGACGCGTGCTTGAAGCCGCAACACGAACTCTTCCGTTAGTTTTGATCCTGTTTGTGCCGATCGTCGCAGGTGCTGATTGGATTTATCGTTGGACAGATACACAGGAGATGGCAAAGAACGCGGCGCTGGCGGAGAAGGCGAAATATTTGAATGTCCCCTTTTTCACGATTCGCGCCGCAATCTATTTCGCAATCTGGCTGGCGCTTGCTTTCTTTCTGAATCGCTGGTCGCTATTACAAGACCAAACTGCGGATCGTGAGTTTACGAAGCGTATGAGGTTGCTCAGCGGGCCCGGAATGGTGCTGTTCGTTTTCACGGTAACATTTGCCTCAATTGATTGGTTTATGTCGCTAGACCCGGAGTGGTCGTCTACGATCTACGGTTTCATTTTTGTCGCAGCCTGGGCGGTCAGCGCACTGGCTTTCGTTATTGCCGTAATGGCCATGTTGTCAAAACACGAGCCAATGAACACAGTCGTCGCGCAGTTACACTTTCATGATCTGGGAAAACTTCTCTTAGCGTTCGTAATGCTTTGGTCCTATTTTGCGTTTTCGCAGTTTTTGATCATCTGGTCCGGCAATCTCCCGGAGGAGATTCGCTGGTACCTGCCTAGAACGCGTGGAGGCTGGGGCGTAACTGCGCTGACAGTGGTGATACTTCATTTCGCGTTTCCATTTCTTTTTCTTTTGTCACGGTCACTGAAACGTAACGCCGGAAAACTCGTAATCGTCGCGGTATTGGTCCTCGTGATGCGTTTGTTTGACCTCTTGTGGATGATCGCGCCAACTTTTACGGGCGAGCATTTTCACATTAGCTGGATGGACGTTATTGCCCCAATTGGAATCGGTGGGCTCTGGCTCGCGGTCTTCAACTGGCAGTTAACTAAACGTCCTCTGATTCCGATTAACGATCCACAGTATGAAACGGTGTTGCAGCAGGCCCACGCACACTCGAGCCACTGAACCGAGCTATGGGTACGATCGCACACAACGGTAACGGCCACGGCCACATCACGGAGACGCCCGATGTGTCGCACATCAAGAACGTAGATGTCACGCATGAAGCAAGTGACGTTAACATCTCGGGAATTGTGAAGTTCGTTGTGGGCCTCACGATCTTTGGGGTAGTTATTCAGCTTCTTATGTGGGGCATATTCAATTTTCTAAACGCGCAGCAGCAAAAGAAAGAGTCGCCACCGGGACCGATGGCGATGACGGAGCAGGAGCGACTGCCACCGGAGCCTCGCCTGCAAGCAGCGAAGGGATTTGGCGTGAAGCTCGAAAATGGTCAGTGGGTGCCTCTCGAAAACAGGGAGCCGCAGGCTGAATACCGCGTGCTGTACGAGCAGTGGGAACGAACGCTGAACGAAGGCGCAAGAGATCAGTCGGGGAAGATCGTAGGTCTGCCAATCGATCAGGCCATGCAGAAGGTGGTTGGTAACTTACCTTCCAGGATTCAAGGTCTTTCAGAGCAAGCAGCCACCGAA
>JALYTI010000173.1 GCA_030854375.1 Acidobacteriota bacterium
CATCGAAAGATTGTTCAGGTCGGTTCCCACAAGATCACGGTATCGCGCCACGGATTTGAAAAGAAGTTTTACCTTAACGACCGCGCATCAGAGCCGACCTTTGAGTACGCGGGGATTAGCACAGCAGGAGACGGTCTCAAGGTTTCAATCAAAGGCGACAAAGTAGTTATCAACGGTGTCGACCGCGGCAAGCTGCGCCCTGGAGATTCGGTGCTCATTGGCGACGATGGTGTGGCCGTGAACTCGCTCGATTACGGGGAATCTGAAAAATATCTTCGCTCCAATACCTCAGCCTCAGACCTGAGCGAACTGAAGTAGGCAGTAATCGTACATTTGTAATTTTGTGCGACTCGACCGCAAGCGGGCAGCCCCTGGACCCGCACGGTCCCTTCTGCATTAGGTGGCCCAAGTGGTTAGCCTCAACCGGAGGTCCTATGAAACTCATCTCTATCTGGCTTGGATCATGGCTGCTTGGGCTATCGGTTCTGCTGTTTACCCTGTTTCTGATAGAGGGCGAAGTTTTGAGCAAAGCGGGCGTCAAAGGCGCGACAATTACTTCACTAATTATCGCAGCATTGCTCTTCTCGCTCGCCTACGCCCCATTTCTTTTCTGGCTACGTAGAATCCTCGGTGGTTGCCGGCCTGCTGCTCTTTTCCCGTTTTCGGCTGCTCTGATTATCAACCTTCCGGTTTTTTTGATCGGAATTCTGGCAATCGGTAGAACTTTAGGAACCGCAGAAGCGTTTGCATTCATTGGTGCATTCGTGCTGATGGGCACGGCCTTCGGCTTCGCTTTTGTTTGGAATTATCAGAACGGGGATATAAAGTCTGCAACATGGCGGTAGCTGTTACGGTCCAGGAACAGGCAAGCCTTAAAGATCCTGCTAATTTCGCGCCGGTCATAGATCTCAATGATCTCAGCGTCAAGTTTGGCGGGCGTCCAATTCTTCAAAGTCTGCAAGGCGAACTGCGTGGACGTGCTATTGGACTACTTGGTCCAAATGGTGCCGGCAAAACCACGCTTATTCACACGCTGCTCGGGTTCCACGCACCATCGTCAGGCACAGCGCATATCTTCGGCCAGGATATTGTTTCTGAGGCGAAACAAATTCGATCATTGGTCGGATACATGCCCGAGCGCGATTCATTTATCGCGAAGATGAGCGCGGTGCATTTCGTGCGCTTAATGGCTGAACTGTCCGGCTTGCCGCCCGAGGCTGCGCTTGAGCGCGCCCACGAGGCGCTTTTTTATGTAGGCCTGGGCGAGGCACGCTATCGCAGCCTTGATACATACTCGCTGGGCATGAAACAGCTGGCCAAATTGGCACAAGCGATCGTGCATGGCCCGCGGCTGATCTTTCTCGACGAACCAACCAACGGCCTCGATCCGCCCGCTCGTCAACGAATGATCCGATTGGTCCGTGAGATACGCGACAGCGGTAAAGCCCATATCGTTCTGTCATCACATCTGCTGCGCGACGTGGAAGAGTGTTGCGAAGAAATTCTGATTTTGAAAGATGGCCGTCTGGCTGTTTACTGCAACCTCGAGGAAGAACGGAAATCAAACCGCAAGTTCCTGCTGCTGGAAACGCGGGGCGATCAAGAGAAGTTTGCCGCGGCTATTGGCGCGCTCGGTTGCGAATATGCCTTGACGGGAGATCACCGCGTCAAAGTGGTATTGCAGGGAAAAATCGAGGTGCGTGATATTTATCGCATCGCGTCTCAGTATGATGTTCAAATCAGGCGCCTTAGTTACAAGCGCGATTCGCTGGAAGACATATTCCTGAAAGCGATGGAGAACGGTCATGGCAGTTTATGAGCACACATACAAGCCGTATCTCGGAAAGTTAACTCCTGAATGGAGCCGCTTTCTGATAATTCCGCGGCATGCCTTTCGAGACGTTTTCAAGTCGAAACTCTTTACGGCCTTTTTTGTCATCTGCTTCGCACCCCTTTTAATAGAGGCGATTCTTATTTATCTGCATCACAATGTAAACGCACTGGCGATATTGAAAGTAAACGTAAGAGAACTGATTCCAATTGACGCCTCTTTCTTTCAAACTTTTGTAAACCTGCAGGGCGGGTTAGCTTTCTTCGTGACACTGCTGGTCGGACCACCCCTCGTCGCGCGCGATCTTCGAAATAACGCCTTGCCGCTCTACCTCTGCCGGCCGTTTTCGCGCACAGAATATGTGCTTGGGAAGATGTCAGTCTTGTTGATTTTGCTTTCGGCGATTACCTGGGTTCCACAGTTACTGTTGTTTTGTTTTCAGGCATACCTCGAAGGAGCTAAATGGTTTGTCGATAACCTGTGGCTCGTCAGCGCGATCTTCATCGGCAGCGTGGTTTGGATTCTTCTTTTGGCGTTGCTTTCTCAAGTAGTTTCAGCGCTGGTGAAGTGGCGCGTCATCGCCAGTGCGGCGCTGCTGGGTATATTTTTCATTCCCTCAGTTTTTGGTGAAGTAATAAATAACCTCTTCTTGACGCGCTGGGGCAATATCATCAGCCTGGGTGCCTTGATGAAGAATGTTACGGCCGGGCTTTTCGGCACGTTCATTCAGGCCTCCGGACACATCACGGATTGGGACGGCAGAGTGGGGCGCGAGATCATTGTTAATGAACCGCCGCTTTGGGCTTCGTGGTTTGCGCTGTTTCTAATCTGCGCCATTTGTTTGGCGCTGCTTTCAAGAAAGGTCAAGGCGTACGAAGTAGTGAGGTAGGACAGGCATTCCTCCCTGTCCCTTCGTTTGGAGCAGCGGCATTTGTCGCTGGTCGACGAAACAATCGGGACAAGCCGGCTTCATAAACAGATAACAGGATTGTTCGAATGGAAAGCTCTTCCGCAACAATGGTCGTCTTCGACGATGTTTCCAAGTTTTATGGAGAGATCCTCGGAGTGAACCGTGTGAATCTTCAGATTGCACCAGGCATTACGAGCCTGGTGGGCCCGAACGGAGCGGGCAAGTCGACGTTAATGAACCTGATGACGGGACTGCTGCGCCCCAGCCGCGGCAGCATTACAGTTCTCGGCATCCCCACAGATCAACCGGAGCAACTTTTTCGCAAGGTGGGTTACTGTACTCAGTTTGATTCTTTCCCGCGTGGATTAACCGGACGTGAATTTATTAAGTCGTTCTTGCTGGTGCATGGTTTCGATAGGAAGAAAGCAGAGGACTTTACTGTCACCGCTCTGCAACGGGTCAGCCTCGTTGACGCAGCCGACCGGAAGGTTGCGGCCTACAGCAAAGGAATGCGCCAGCGGATTCGACTTGCGCAAGCAATTGCCCACCAGCCCGCCGCGTTGATTCTGGACGAGCCATTGAACGGACTTGATCCGATGGTGCGGGCAGAAACTATTGCGCTCTTTCGCAAACTCGCAGCAGAGGGTTTACACCTGATCATTTCCAGCCACATTCTGCATGAAGTAGACATGATGTCCGACCGCGTAATTCTGCTTAACAATGGTTACGTGGTCGCGGAAGGTAATGTTCACGGGGTTCGCGATGAGATGGAGGAGCACCCCATGCAAATTCTCATTCGTTGCGATAAACCGTCGAAACTTGCCGCACATGTTTTCGGCCATGACCACGTGGTAGAGGCGCGGCTACACGATGATCGTCGCGGACTGTTCGTCAAAACTCGCGACGCTGATCGTTTCTACTTGCTTCTCAACCGGGTAGTTTCGGAAGGCGAAATTAATATTGAATCCATCGCACCGGTTGATGATGATCTCAGCGCCGTTTATCAGTATTTGATCGGTTCGGATGGAAGCAACTCGTGAGACTGTTATGAGTACTTCAACTGTAGATATTACGCCCCTGAAAAACACTGGCAAGCAGCCTTTACCCTGGTCGCTCTGGCTGCGTCAGATCCGCGCAATCTTTAGACTTGAGACTGAGAAGAACTTTCTCGGACGGCGCTCGATTCTTCTTTACCTGTTGGCCCTGCTGCCAATAGTTCCGCTGGCTTTGCTTGCTCCGTTTACGCCACCCGGTCGCGAGTGGCGCGACTTCGGTCACTACAACATGATCTTCGCGGTTTACTACGGCGGGCTGATACTGCGTACGGTAGTCTTCTTTGGATGCGCGTGGATATTCATGAATCTCTTTCGCGGAGATATCATCGATAGAAGTTTGCATTTCTACTTTCTAAGTCCGGTTCGTCGCGAAGTGCTGGTCGTCGGAAAGTACTTCTCGGGACTAGTCACGTCGATCATTCTTTTCACAGGCACCACAATACTCTCGATGCTGTTGCTCTATTTCCCACATTTCTATTCCGACAGCGCGCGCTTTTTTTTAGATGGCCCGGGACTGGGACAATTGTTGACCTATGCCGCCGTTACTACTCTTGCGTGCCTTGGTTACGGGGCTTTCTTTCTCGTGGTAGGACTCTTTTTCCGCAATCCGATTATTCCAGCGATTGTGCTTTACGGCTGGGAGTGGATCAATTTTCTACTGCCACCGTTCCTGAAAAAGATCAGTGTGATCCATTATTTGCAATCGCTCGTGCCTGTGCCTGTTTCGGAAGGACCATTCGCAGTGATGGCCGAGCCCACCCCCGCCTGGATTGCGGTTCCTAGTTTGATGGTAGTAACTGCGTTGGTGTTAATACTGGCGAGCCGTCGTATCCGGCGCATGGAGATTCGCTACGGCGGGGACTAGCTTACTGAATGCTGAGTTCCTGCGGGCGAGGATGGTTATCGTCTTGAGATTTGTTTGAGCCCGAATCGGATCCGCTAACTTCTTCATCTTCACCCTCTATCAACGTTGCTTCCACGTATTCGGCGTCAGCTGAGCTGTCAAGCTGTTGAGCATTGGTTCCTGCTACGGGCTGCTCTTCAGGTTCCCGATCGTGTGTCTCTTCGTCACTCGTCACAAGGCTTAGAAACTTACCGCTGTTACTGGTGACCGAAAGGCGCTCCGGTCGCGTAAGAGTCGCGATGGTATAACCTGAGGCGGTTACTCCGACGCTGACCCATGTGGCCAGGCGTATGATCATCGCTAACGCCTCTTCGCCGCTGGTCGAATATATACTTTTTTCTGAACCCATCACGACAGCGTCAATCATCAACCCATCACGCAGATAGATGAAGGCACATTGGGAATCAAGCGCCTCGTCAAATACGGCACCCAGATCCTTGAACATTTCCATACTACGGGCGGTCTTCGTAGTTGTGTCGTCCCAGGTCAACTTTATGTAGCCGGTCATCCGGTTACGTTGACCCATTTCCAGAAGTTCATGGAGCGGAAATGCTTTGTCAAGCTGGATCGCAGAGAACACTTCGACCGCTTTCTCATTAACCGCGCTGACCTCCGCCACCGCGTCCATGGTTATTGGTTGTCCCGTAAGTGACTGCTGCGACTTCTCCGCGGCGCGGGCGACGCTCCTTCTAATATCATCGAGGTCAAAAGGCTTAACCAGGTAGTCGAACGCGCCCATTCTAACCAGCCCGCCGGCATATTCTCGATCGCGTATCCCGGAAATCATGATTACTTCAATACTGGGCCAGCGTTGCCTGGTGTGTCCCAGGAGTTCTAACCCACTCATACCTGGCATGGAAATATCCGTCAGCACGACGTTAATGTCTTCGGACTCCAGAATCTTCAAGGCTTCTTCCGCCGTGTTGGTCTGAAAACACGTATGCTCCTCCGAAAGCAAGTCAACAAGCATCTCGCGAATCGTCACATCGTCTTCGACAATAAGTAAAGAACTCATGGAGTGATCTTCCTCGCTGTTGGGGCAGGTAACTGGACTGGTTCAGGTGAGGAA
>JALYTI010000715.1 GCA_030854375.1 Acidobacteriota bacterium
CGGTCATGGCTGGGTTGTGACGCTTTTCAACAACAACGGCGTGTACAAACCTCAACAGGGCATGGCGCAGGTCGACCGCAGTGCATACGTAACCACCACAATTGGCTTGCGTGGCCAAAGGCTTCAAGATGTAACTGACTGGATTAGTGAGAAGAAGGTTGAAGTGAAAAATCAAAACGGCGAGGATACCGTGACCGTTACCCTCGCCCCCGGTGCAGTTTCGATTGTAGAACTTTCACCTCGCAAATGAGTGTGACCCGCGGATCGTTTAGAAAGCGGACTTGTCCGCCTCGCGCGGCGGGGCACAAGTGCCCTTTCTAAACGGCGCGCGGAGAAACCGGCGTCCGATGTTTACGCGTTCGCCTGGCGACCATTCACCCGGCGTTTGAGTGCGGAGTCTGCGAGTTCCGACTGGCCACTTAATGTAAGCAGCTTGATGATGGCCTTACTGATTTCATCGTTATGATGTTCTTCGATCGCCTTAACGAGCGGCTGCACTTCGCCGGTCTTCGCCATCACAAAAAGAATAGACAACGCGTTGTAGGTGTCTTCGCGACTTTCGCTAACCAGATTGTCAATGGCCTCTGCCGCCACGCCGGACGCCGCTATGGCGCGACCGATGTTTCGACGCCGCTCCGCAGAACCGCCTTCAAGGGCGCGGTTAAATAAATCGACCGAGCGATTAGGTTCTAGTTTACGAAGCGCCCTTGCAGCAGCATTGCGAACTTGTGGGGAATGATCGTCGAAGCAATTAGCTATTACACTGAAAGCGTCTTTCGAATGTGACCGCGCCAGTTCAGCCACAGCGGCCGCGCGTTTGTAGGGATCTACGCTATTAAGATATACGGCAACCGTTGGCGGGACGATTGAAACTGCCTCATCGTCGAGCAATGTCGTCGCGTTCTCCGGCACTCTCGTCTCCAGGTTCTGGGAAACTGCTGCCACGAGCTCGTTCGTACTAGCGGATGAGGCCGCTGCGCCTTTCGCGAACGCCGCGCCACGCAATTCAGTATCGGGAGTCCGTTCCGCCGCGCTATCGTGGTATTGCTCCAGTGCAGCAAGTTGCTCTTCTGCTCTAAGTCGACTCTCATCCTCTGCCTTCAGACGATCTTTCTGTTGCTGCAAACGCGCTTCGGCTTCTGCCCTTTGGAGAGTTGCGGCCTCTATGCGTGGGCGCTCCTCCTCTTCAAGTCTGCGAAACAGTTCTATCTCTTCCTTAATACGTTTTTCCTGTGCGGCTCTGGCTTGAGCCTCAACAGCGACAGTTCGGCGCTCAGATTCCAATTTCGCCAGTATCTGTTCTTCTTCTTTTGCGCGGACGTGCGCTTCGGCCTCAACTCGCTGGACTTTCTCTGCCACGAGGCGATATGCCTCTTCCGCCGCGCGCCGGCGTACTTCAGCTTCCTCGATGCGTTTGCGCGTTTCGGCGTCGGCAATTCGCATGCTGTCGATTTGACTTAGAATCTGTTGCTCTTTCTCCGTGCGTTGCTTCGACTCTATCTCTGCCTTCGTTCGAGCGACCTCTAACTCGGCCAGACGGCGTTGTTCTTCTTCTTTGCGGCGGCGAGTCGCTTCGTCCAAACGCTCTTGTTCCTCCTGAGCATGCCGGCGAGCCTCTGCAAGTAAACGCTGCTCGGTTTCAACTCGCTGATTGAGTTCAGCTTCCACCTGCAAACGCTCCTCTTCAGCCTGGGCCCGGACCTCCGCTGCCGCTCGCATCCGGTCCTGCGCCGCCAGCAGCTGCTGGGAATCTTCGTCGGCCTTCTCGCGAGCAGCCGCTACTTCGGCGCGACGAAGGGAAATTTCTTCAGTAACATGGCGCAAACCTTCCATATCAAGCAGCAACTGCTCTTGATCGGCCCGGTTTCTCTCTAGTGCTTCGCGATGCATGCGGTCCGCATCAGCACGACGAGAAGCTTCAGCAGCTGCGAGCTGAGCTTGTTCTTCCCTGAGACGCTCTATTTCAGCCGCCGCGTCCTGACGCGCGGCGTCAACCTGACTACGGCGTAACG
>JALYTI010000174.1 GCA_030854375.1 Acidobacteriota bacterium
GGGGTTCCCAGCCGGGCAGCCCGGCTGGGGTGGTGGAAGCGGGCGGGTCCGTCGCTCGGGGCAGTAGCCCGACCATTAGGGAGGGCGTAGTCACACAATCACTCCCACCGCTGGCTTCCGCGGACAAGTTTGCGCGCGAGGTTTCAGTAGAGTCCCTTTCCACGGACATTCGTCCGCTCGGCCAGCTTGACGAGAGTTTCATCATCGCCACCGACAATGAAGGATTGCTTCTAATCGATCAGCATGTGGCGCACGAACGCATCCTGTTTGATAAATATCGCGCGCTTGAATCAGCCCGGGTGGTTGAATCGCAGCAACTTTTGATTCCGGAAACTTTTGACCTTACGCCCGCGCAGGTGTCCGTCTTCGATGTAATCGCAACAGAACTTGAGAGCTACGGCTTTGAGCTCATGCGTTTATCGGGCCGCACCGTTGCGATAAAAGCAACGCCTGCGGATTTACCGGCGGGCGAAGCTCGCAACATGCTTTCTGAAGTTCTTGATACGGTAGACGCGGAAAAGAAGGGAATGGCTCGCGAAACCTTGCGTGACGACATAGCGGCGTCGCTCGCGTGTCATGCGGCGATCAAAGTTAACATGCCGTTGTCACCGGAAAAGATGCGCTGGCTAATTGATCGACTGCTGAAAACGTCCTCGCCAACCACGTGTCCGCATGGCCGGCCGGTAATCCTTCGCCTCGCCACCCGCGACATTCTCAAAGGCTTTCACCGGATCTAGTTTTTCAGCGCTCTGGATCTGTTTGGTAACCTGATTCCCTCAAGAGGCAACTCCTTGGATTCCGGCGGCTTGGCGCCGCTTTTGGTGGAGAGCCATTCAACGTTGAAAAGCTGCGACAAGTCGCAGCAGTCCAAGCAGTAGCCGTGATCTCCGAACGAGTTGCGAGCGCGCCGCCCGTCACGGTCGGGCTTCTGTCCCGACGTAGGATCCCTTACCAATTGACTCGTAAAGTTTATTCGCCAGGTGCGGGTTAAGCGCAAGCAACGTGCGGTGTTCGCGGATGGCCGCGCCGCGGTCGCCGAGCCTTAGATAGACCAGACCAAGAGTGTAATGTGCGGCTGCATAGTCAGGCCGGAGGGTGAGAGCCTTTTCGCAAGTCTTGAGAGCTTCGGGATAGCGTTGCAGTGAAAGGTAGGATGACGCGAGATTGTTGTAAGGTAACGGAAAGGTTGGCGCCAGCTCGATTGCACGCGAGAAATATTCTATCGCCCGTTTTTCGTCATTTTGTTCAGAGTAAGCCTTGCCCAGGTTGTTATATGCAGGAGCATGCTTCGGATCGAGCAACAGCAACTGCTCAAAGACCTCAATCGCCTCGGGGTAGCGTTTCAAGTTCAAATAGGCTACGCCCAGGTTGTTATAACCACGCAGCGTTTCTTCTCCATTCTGGGACGCTTTCTTAAACTCCTCAAGCCACTTCGTGCGATCCTGCTCAACCAGCTTTCGATAATACCTGGCGGCGCCGTTTGGATCGGCTTCGATTCCAGCGTCGAGTGTCTCCATCGAGTCCTGATCCATGTTGAGCATAGCGTACGCATGACTGAGCCCCTGGTAATACTCGAAGAGGTACGGTGGTTTTAAAGCGATGACCCGGCGATACACATCCACAGCCTTCCCATAATCGCGTGTGAGTAAGTAGACGTCCGCGAGGTTTGTATAAGCTGTGACCTGCTTGGGATCCAGCCTGATGGCTTCGTTTAGTACCTCTACGGCCTGAGAATAGCGCTCGAGCTTAATATAGGCGCGGCCGAGATTGTTGAGAGAGTAGGTATCGTCAGGTTTGAGACGCACAGCCTCTAGCCCTGCCTTCACGGCATCCTCGTAGCGACCCAACTCAGCGTAGGCGCCGGTAAGGTTCGAGTAGGTATTGAACGACGGCGCCACCCGCAGCGCATCATTAAATGCGGCCACAGCTTCGTCAAACTTCTTCAAATGGACCAGCGCCACGCCGAGGTTCTCGTAACCAGCGACGAACGTCGGGTCGATGGCAATCACCTTGCGGCCAAACTCAACCGCCTTCTCAAACTGCCCCAGGTCGATGTAGATGTAAGCGAGATTGGCATAAGCGTTTTCGTAGTCGGGCTTCAGTTCAATGAGCTTGTTGAAGATCTCAATAGCGTCCTCATATCTCCTTGTGAAGATATAGCAGTCACCAAGCCACTCGCGCGCTTCAAGAAAATCTGGTTTGAGCCGCGATGCCTCACTGAACTGCTCTATCGCGCCGTCGAATTGTTTGGCATCGACGAGCTTTCGTCCTTCGGCATAAGCTGCATTTGCTTGTCGTTCGACATCGTCGTTGGTACTCCGCACCTTTTCAGTTTCAGTTCGGGCCACATCACTGGCTGGTGACGTCTGAGCGTCACTAACAATCGGGGTCGCCATCAGCAACGCAAACGCGAGCGCGGGGGTCTTGATTTTCATGGGTGATCCTGTGGTTGGTTTAAAGATGAAGCTGGGAAAGGAGATACGGTGCTAACGAACAGGTGCCGGTGAGATGAAGGGCGGGTTGGCTGGAAGCCGGAATCTATGGGAATTCCAGCTCAATCCATACTAAAGGGGCGCGCCTAAGGCGTCAATAGTAGAAATGTCTGGGATTTTGGCGGGTTTACGTCGCGGCAGTAGGCTCGGCGCGTTCAGCGCGCCTGTGACCCGTTAAGGGTCATAAGCCGTCAAGGGTCTGCATTACCAATTCGAGGTTGGAAAAATCGGGCAGCAAGGCGTCGGGACGACAGGCACGGATATCGTCTTCGCTGTAAAATCGACCGGTATTCACGGCTAGCGCGCGAGCACCGAAATGCCGGGCACAATCGATGTCGTTAGGGGTGTCGCCAATGACGACGAATTGGTAAGGCTCAAGATCAATTTCAAGGTGTTTCTTGATTCGCTCGGCGGCAAACGCGGGAAGATCCCGGCGGTCGTGAGATTCATCGCCGAATGCTCCCGGAAGTGGGAAAAATTCTGACAGACCGACCAGCTCCATTTTTAAGTAAGCGGCCGGTTCAATATTGCCGGTTAGTAGACCTGAGTGATATCGCGGATGATCATTGACCGCGCGCAGAGCTTCCCGCACGCCAGGTAAGACTTCGAAGAACTGTTCACCGTTTGCGGTCGCTTTTTGCATGGCCTCCATATAGCATTCGCGGAGGTGGTCTATACGTTCGCGGATATCGTCGTGTGTAAATCCCTCGTGACGCAATGCCTCACCAATAATCTGTAGGTCAGTCATTCCGGAGACCTTCATCTCCGGCAAACGACCTGCTGTGCCAAAGACTTCTTGGAGCATGGGAATTGTGTAGTCTTTAAACGCGCCACTCCGCACAGAACGAATTAGTGTTCCATCAATATCCCACAGTAGAATGCGCAAGGATGAAGGAGCAGCGGCGAAGGATGAAGGATGAAGGCGGAAGGATGAAGCCGAAGGCTTTGCACGTTGACTGTCTAAATCATCGTCCATGGATATACGCGATCGGCCGGTCTCGTCAGTGTGCGCCGGCTTGGTTTCGTCAGTACACGATACGTTGGTTTCCGTAGTAGTTCTTATCTCATCCTTCATCCTTCAGCACTTCGTTCCTTCCGCCTTCCTCCTTATTCAATCACCGCCAGCACATCGCCGGCGCTTACGGTTGCGCCAACCTCGGTATTAATGGAAACCACCACGCCTGCCTTTGGCGCTTTCATCTCGTTCTGCATCTTCATCGCCTCGACCACTACGATTCCTGTGCCCTCTTCTACCTGCGTACCTGTTTCGACCAATACTCGCACGATTTTGCCCGGCATCGGTGAAGTGATTTCAGCAGTTCCCTGATCGTGTGCGCCGGAAGTTTGAGCACTACGAAGACGCTTCGGGTCAGTCAACGTCACGTCGTAATTCTTACCGCGAACCGCTACCTCAAAAGTGGTGCGCGATTCGCGTTTCATTCCCACGCGGCATTTGTAAACACTGGAGTCAGCGATTATTAAGTATTCGCCATAGGCCAATTGACGAACTTCGATTTCGTATATCCGTTCGTCAACTTCAACGGAGGCTCGGTTCTCGTCCAGATCGAGAGAGACTTCGTGGTCCGTACCTGATAATTGAGCTTTTAGCTTCACCGTGAATCTAACGTAGCGAGCGGGCGAGGGCGCCCGCGGTCCCAGTAAGAAGCAGTTTGGTTACTTTCCGAGTTTTTTGCCTCGCACACCGACCTGAGTTCTAGCTCTGTGCAGATCAGCGCGCCCCGACATCTTCCAGCGATTCTGATTGTCGCTGAGAGACTGATTACTAAAGGCCGCGTCTCTTTGCAGCAGTGCATAGTGGATAGAAGCAGCAATCAGCGCGACATCCCGCTGCGGTTCCGCATCTCTTTCTGATTCAGCACTAGCCGCGGCCCGGCGTTCGTTAAAACGAGGAATGAAACCAGTATCGAGCCGTCCGGATTTGAAATCTTCATCTCTAACAATTTCACGGAAGAAGGGAAGCGTCGTTTTGATGCCGCCGACTTCATACTCATCCAGAGCGCGCCTTAACCGATCAATTGCTTCAGTGCGCGTTCGCCCCCATGCCGCAAGTTTTGAAATCAAAGGATCATAATGAATCGAGACTTCGGAGTTTATTTCAACGCCGCTGTCATCGCGGATACCTGGTCCGGCAGGCACTCGCAAATAGCTGATGCGTCCTGGCGAGGGGAAGAAAGTGTTGTCGGGATCTTCGGCATAAACACGACATTCGATGGCATGACCGTTCCACCTAACATCCTCCTGCTTGAATGAGAGAGCGGCTCCATCGGCGACCGTGATCTGCTCGCGCACCAGATCGGTTCCAGTGACCAGTTCGGTTACAGGATGTTCCACCTGCAAACGCGTGTTCATCTCGAGAAAGTAAAAGTCGTGAGTGGCGTCAGCCACCAGAAACTCCACAGTCCCTGCTCCGATGTAATTCACCGCGCGCGCCAGCTTCACCGCGGCGGCGCCCATGCGATCGCGAAGCGCTACATCGTTGATCGGTGACGGACACTCTTCGATTACCTTCTGATGGCGACGCTGAATCGAACATTCTCTTTCACCCAGGTGAACAACATTGCCCTGAGTGTCGGCAAAGACCTGAATCTCAATATGACGAGGGCGTTCAATTGCTTTTTCGAGATACAAAGAAGAATCGCCAAAAGCCGCGGCCGCTTCCGATTTGGCGTTATCGAAAGCTGAACGCAGATCTCGCGACGAACCAACCAGCCTCATGCCCTTGCCCCCGCCACCGGCCGAAGCTTTCAGCATCACGGGATAACCAAACTCTTCAGCTCTGGCGGCAGCCTCTTCCGCTGAGTTCAGAGCATCGACTGTGCCGGGAACGATGGGCACGCCCGCTTCAACGGCAGCGCGCCTTGCGCTCGTCTTCGAACCCATAATCTCCATTGCTTCTGCGCCTGGACCAATGAAGACCAGACCCGCCGCCGTTACGGCGCGAGCGAATTCGGCATTCTCGGCGAGAAAGCCATAACCCGGATGAATCGCCTCGGCTTCTGTCGTCTTTGCTGCTTTGATAATGGCGGGAATGTTCAGATAGCTCTGAACGGACGGGGCTGGCCCTATACAGACTGCTTCATCGCAAAGACCTACGTGCACAGCGTTCGCATCTTCCTCTGAATAGACAGCGACAGGTGTGATACCAAGGTCGCGGCATGCCCGAATGATTCGAACGGCAATCTCTCCGCGGTTGGCAATGAGAATCTTGCTGAACATTGAAATCTAGTGGA
>JALYTI010000716.1 GCA_030854375.1 Acidobacteriota bacterium
CGGCCGTTGCGACAAAAATCTTAAAGGGCATCGGCGGGGGCAGCAGAGCAGGAATTGCTATAGCCAAAAATCCGAAACGCGCGTAGGCACGCTCCACACGCTCAATATTTTCGCGCCGAAACCGCCGACGTAATACGGCCTGGCCTCCGCGTCGCATGATTGTATAAAGAATCAGGCAACCGATGACCGACCCGATCGCGGCAAACAGAGGGAAATAAAATGCCGCGCTGGGTTGTTTGAAACATCGTGCCACTACCAGGTAATCGTTAATCTCCGGTAGAGATAGCAGCGAAGAATCAAGGGCCCCGATTACGATCATCGCCGGAGCGGCATAATAGATCGGAAGGCTGATAACATAGCGCTCAAGCCAACCGCCTATGGACCTTAACCAATCAAACATAAGTAAAGTAACAAGTGACGAGTGAATCATCACCAGGAATCTTAAGAGCAATTGTCACTCGAAGTGTTCCGCCCAATCTAACACAGAGTTTGATCGCAAGAGAGACTTGCACGTGACCATCCAGAGCTCTGAGTTGTCACATACCATTAGCCTTTGTCTCTGCTTTATTTGGCGGGAGCAAAGATGGAGGGAGTGTCGTAGGTGACGCCAACCGTGACGCCGGTGTCGTGCGTGAATCGCGTGAGTCCCTTGATACCCGCGAAATCAAAGCGGAGGCCCGAAGCGCGAATCTGCATCCCCAGGCGAGCCTCCGACTGCGACTCAGTACCAAGCGGGCCATCGCCGGGTCTGGTGTTAGCGCGACCGTTAACCTCACCGGCGATGCTGAACTGTTTATTCAAGCGATAGATTCCTGCCGCACCGTAAGTAATAACATCATTTTGAGAAAACAGTTGCGTGGGCGCGGTTAGTATTGCAACTCCTAAATTACCGAAAGTATTGAACCGCCCGGCCCGACCAAATTTTTTGCCCACCAAAATCGACCCGTAAGCATTTGTTTGGTTCAGCCCAATCCCGCGTGCTTGATTGGAGTTTGGCAGTTGCACGCCGAAACGAAACCCCAGAGATGGACCGCGCCGGGTTTCACTCCGCAGTTTGAATTTTGTCCAAAGAATGAAATCGCCCGTGTCATTTGTCGAATTGGCACCCGCCGCTAACGATAAGGGAATAGCCGAGGGGCCGCGCGAGTTAATGCTCAGAAAATTCTGAGCTACGCCTTCAATCTGAAACTCGACATTCGGTGCAAACCCAACGCTGACGCCTATAACGCCGACGCGCGTCAAATCGCCGGTCAAGCCAGAAGCAGGAAACTTTGCGCGTTGCAAAAAATCTATTCCCGCTTCAATGCGCACTGTACCAGGAGGAATGATGTCAACGTCTTCGGTGAGCAGCGGCCGCTGTTGGGCTCGCGCACTTAGTCCGAATCCCAATAAAGGTATCAGCGCAACCGCAACCAGGAGGTGTTGAAAATTTCGATGAGACATCGCTTAGTAAGATTGATCCGGCGTGATTGTAATGTGAGGCACAGGTCGCGTCAATATTTTGTCGCTAGTACGCGACCCAAATTTCTGTGGCTCAATCCGATGCAGTTGAAAGCTTGACTGATGCAGTTTGAAAGCTTGCCTTAGCACAACGATCGGACCTATGAGGTCAGTACCACCACGCGGTAGCGGGTGGGTTCCGGTGCATTCTCCTGAATCAGCCTCAACTCTTATCAGAACCCACCCGCTACCGCGTGGTGGTACTGACCTCATCACCCCAATCGCAATTCAGCTGGGACGCGCGCAAAAGGGCGCAGCGCGAAGAAATTTAGTCTGAAACGTATAACGGTCAACGATTTATCTCACTATGCTACTATCTGGCCATTTCAACTCCTTGAGGTGACTCGAATGATGAGACAACGGCCAGCGCTTCTGATCGTCTTTGCTGCTCTATTTTTCCTATCACAGCCATCCTTACAAACTGTCGCTGAGCAGAAGAATAGCGAGTCACCCAATACAAAAACATTGGAATTAGCCGGACTCCATGACCGCGTGACGGTGCGC
>JALYTI010000717.1 GCA_030854375.1 Acidobacteriota bacterium
CGATTGCCAGACAAAACCACAGACGAACTTTTGCTCGAAAGGGCAGGAGCTGGTGACCAGGCCGCGTTCCTCGAGCTGTATGAACGGCATCGCCACGCAGTTTTCCGCTTCAGTTATAGGATTTCAGGAACCGTTGAAATGGCCGAAGACGTAACCCATGATTGCTTCTTGAGCTTGATAAAAAAGCCCGAGAACTTCAATCCGAGTCGAGCATCTTTGCGTACATATCTCTTTTCGGCGGTGCGCAATCTATGGCTGAAGCAACTTCGGGATTTCGGAAGAGAGTCCGCTATGGACGACTTTGCGGACGATCAATTCATTTCGGTCGAGAAAGAGCCGTTGCGCACCCTGCTGGATGATGAATTGGCTTTGAAAGTGAAGGAGGCTGTTTCGAGTTTGCCGCCTTTACAACGAGAGGCGTTGGTTCTTTTCGAATACGAAGGACTGAGTCTAAGCGAGATCGCTGCGACGGTTGGTTCAGATATCGGAGCGGTAAAAGCTCGTCTCCATCGAGCACGCCAGAGATTGAGAAATACGCTAAACCCGTATTTGAATACTACCAGGGAAATTGTTACTTTGGAGAAGGCCTAAAATGAGCAGCATCGAGCCTGGAGAGAAGTTTATTTCGGAAGACGAGCTTAAGGGTCTGCTTAAGCGCTGGCTAGCCCCCGAGCCTTCGAAAAGTCTCGATCAGCGAGTTGCAAACAGCTATCATAGGGAGATTGAAAGCCTGGGTGCAGCACAGGCTATGCCGCTCGCCCAAAGCCAAAAAGAGGTAGTAATGATGAAGCTTTGTTCAACATGTAAGGAAGAGTTCGCTGACAAATTTAGTTTCTGTCCGGTGGACGGAACCCCCCTAACTTCGGTGGTCTCGGAGCCTGAACAGAGCGCTATGAAACCGGCAAGTTTCGGCGAGCCGCCGCTCATGGCGAGCTCTCCCGCATTAGCGGCGGCCGGTTCGGCTGCGCTGGTACCGCGTGGCGAGTTTCATCTGACATTTATTGATGACGCTGGACTTGCCACCCGATTGAGCGCCGCACTAAAGGGAGTGGCCCACGAGTCTGAGTTAACGTGGCCCGAGTTCAAGCGTGACCCATTCGGCTTTTCGAAGCGCATGGTCGTGGGATACGGCCAGGCTGGATGGCGTTTCATGTCGCAGCCGAATGTTGCAACGGGCGTATTGACGTCGCTCTTTATAATGATGTCGGCGGTGTTACTAATCATCTGGCTGGACAGAGTACAGACCCGCAGAGCCGCAGACCAGGCAGCTGAGCAAGAGCTGGTAGTAGAATCCTTCCTCGATATCCCTACTGAACAGCCTACTCCTGACGAAGGCACCGCCGGACTCGCTAAAGGTAGCGGAGGCGGCAGCAAACCCAAACAAGAAAAGGCCGGAGGGGGCGGCGGTGGCGGTCGTCAGGAGCAAACGCAAGCTTCAGCAGGGAAGCCACCTCAGGCTGATTTGCATATTCCTCCAATCGTGGCTCCTGATCCGCACCCCCCAACAGTAAAGAATCCAGTTTTGCCGGTGGCGGCACAGCTTGACGCCGACAAAGTGTTGTTTCCGCCCGACGCCCGTGTACTGCCATATGGTTTGAAAACGGGGCCAACGACTCCATCTTCAGGACCCGGCACTGGAAATGGCATGGGTACCGGAACTGGTGGCGGTATGGGACCGGGTGAGGGTAGCGGATACGGGCCAGGCCGCGGAGGGAACACCGGCGGAGGAGATAGGAATGAAGGCGGTGGCGGTCCCGGTGGTGGTGGCGGCGGCACTGACTACAACAAAGTCTTCAGTGGCAAAGATGTGAGTTCAAAAGCTCGCGTGCTTTCCAAGCCGGAGCCGCAATACACCGAAGAAGCACGAAAGAACCAGATAACCGGAACGGTTGTGTTGCGAGCGGTATTTACCTCTGGCGGTCAGGTAACCAACATTCGCGCAGTCTCAGGGTTACCGTACGGATTGACGGAGAGGGCAATTGCGGCGGCACGGCAGATTAAGTT
>JALYTI010000175.1 GCA_030854375.1 Acidobacteriota bacterium
CGTCTACAGTTCGAAAAACGCGACCCGGGAAACCGTTGAAACGGTTCCGAGATTCGGGGCAGCCATGTCCACCGGGGCTGAAGCCGCGGTGTTAAGGAGAAATGAAGGAAGATAGGTAAGGCATGCTCTAACACTTTTTTGAGGAAAGAAGCTTGAAATCGCATTCGCTGTCAATTACTCTTGGTTTGAACCGTTACCCCCTATCAGTTCAATGAAAATTTTCGACAGGGAGGTTTTTTTATGCCTGAAGTTGGAGAGACCGCTCCGGATTTTGAATTGCCAAGCCACCTGGAAAAAGGAAAGAAGGTGAAGCTCTCAGATTTCCGCGGTAAGAATAGTGTGGTACTGGCGTTTTATCCGCTGGCCTGGACGCCCGTATGAACGTCGCAGATGCCTGCGTACGAGGCAGATCTCGAACGCTTTAAAGGCTACGATGCTCAGGTCCTGGGCATATCAGTGGATAGCGTGCCGTGTAATACAGCTTGGGCCAAAAGTCTTGGCGGATTATCTTATGATCTCTTGAGCGATTTTCACCCGAAAGGCGAAGTCGCAAAACGTTACGGAGCGTATCGCGATAGCGACGGCATTAGTGAGCGCGCGCTTTTCATTGTGGATAAAGAAGGCAAGCTTGCCTACAAAGATATCCACAACATTGCGGACCAGCCGGACAACGAAGACTTGTTCGAGGTATTGCGGAAACTGTAAAGGACAGGTCAGAGGTCAGAAGTCAGAGGTCAGGCATCTGATGAAAAGTTTCACCTCAAGGTTTTGGTGCGAATGTTTTCGTCGGGACTCTGTTCGCTAACAGCGAATTTCCTACTTCTGGCCTCCGACTTCTGGTCTCTGACTTCTGACCTCTGACCTCTGGTCTCTGGCCTCTGATCTCTGGCTCCTATGTCTATCTCAAGGAAATGCGTTCCATTCACACCCTTTGAAGGTGAACTCGCGAAGAGCACCGTTGCCCTGGTTACAGCGGGCGGTGTTCATCTTAGAGAGCAGGAACCATTCAACATAGCTGACGAGTTGGGCGATCTGGGATATCGCATCTTTCCTGAGGATGTCGATTCATCTCAACTAATGGTAACCCATCATCACTACGACCATACGGATGCCGACCAGGATATCAACGTAGTATTTCCAATCGATGTACTTCGTGATCTCGAGACAGAAGGTTATATTCGTGGCATTGCTAAGAAGCATGTGGGGTACATGGGTTACACCATGCAGCTCAAAGCAATGTATGAGGGCACGGCTCGCGAGATTGCCAACGACATCGATAAGGGATCGCGTGCCGACGTCGTTGTGCTGACCGGTGGTTGACCAAGCGTTTGTCACCGCACGGTCGTAGCGGTCCAACGGGAAATTGAAATGAAAGGAATACCAACGGTTTTGATTACCGTTAGCCCGGAAGTGTCGGCGCAAATGCGGCCGCCGCGTGCACTCTATCCGAAGGGGTTTAAGATTGGTAATAGTTTGGGTAAGCCGGGTATGCGTGAGTTGCAACGCGAAGTCTTGCGCGATGCCCTAGCCCTGCTGACCGAAAATACGCGGCCGGGTCAGATCATTACGCGTGACTATCCTCAGTACGGCGAGTATCACGAGCCTCCTCGGGTTAGACAGTAATTTCGTTGTTTGGTGATGCAGTTTGAGTGCTTGCCCCTTAGTACAACGATCAGTCCCATGAGGTCAGTACCACCACGCGGTAGCGGGTGGGTCGCATTCGCAGACACTCATGTTGTGGTCAAGTGGCGCTGTAAGCTCGACTATAGTGTGGTTCGTTGCGTGGCAGTACAGCGGTAGATTCGATTAGTTAGAGCCGTTTCGAAACCTTATGCATGACACTATCGGAATACTCACTGGCGGCGGCGACGCTCCCGGTCTCAACGCCGTAATTCGCGCGGTCGTAACAACCGCAACCGGCCAATACGGCATGAAGGTTATCGGAATTGAAGATGGCTTCGAAGGCTTATTGGGTGAAACTCAAACACGTCCGCTCACTACCGCCGATGTAAGAGGCTTGTTACCGCGCGGCGGCACAATCCTGGGCACGCGCAACCGGGGAAAGTTTGTCGAGCACAGCGCGGAAGGAATCGCTACAAACTGCGAGGCTGTTTACCAGGAAGCAGTTGAAAATATTAAACGTAAGGGCATCGATGCGCTGGTGGTGCTGGGCGGCGAAGGAACTTTAACGATTGCCTCGGAGTTTGACCGCCGCGGAATTCCGGTTGTCGGTGTGCCCAAAACCATAGACAACGATCTGGCCTGCACCGAATTAACATTTGGCTTTATCACCGCGTTGGATATCGCGACCGATGCGCTTGATCGCCTTCACACTACGGCTGAATCACACGAGCGCGTGATGATTCTCGAAGTGATGGGGCGCCACACCGGATGGATCGCGTTGCACTCTGGCATCGCAGGAGGCGCCGATGTGATCCTGATTCCGGAAATCCCTTTCACGATGCAGTCGGTAGCCGAAAGGATTCGCGCGCGCGATGAAGCCGGGTCGAACTTTAGTATCATCGTCGTTGCCGAAGGCTCACTTGAAACCGGACATGCGCAGATTTATCAGGATAAAGGCGACACGCAACATGCTCCTCGTCTTGGTGGAATTGGCGCCTACTGTCAGAGGGAACTAGAAGCGTTATCCGGCAAAGAGACTCGCTGCGTCGTGCTGGGGCATTTGCAGCGTGGAGGCCGTCCAAACGCGTTCGATCGCATGCTGGCAACAAATTACGGATCGTGCGCCGTGCGGGCACTTGTTGAGGGAAAACGCGGAACAATGGTGGCGCTGCAAGCTGGTGACGTGATCACGGTTCCCATAACCGAGGCAGTCGCAAATATTAAGACCGTCCCGGCAAACGGCCAGCTCGTGCGTACGGCTCGAGATACCGGAATATCCTTTGGCGCTCCCGATGAAGCTAGGTATCATCGAAGCTCGAACAGAACCGCCGAAAACGCAGTTCTTCAAAACGCGCAACGTTAGACACCGCGTTTTTGAGCTTAACCGTCAGTAGCAGGCGCGTGGGCAGGCGGGTTACTCGGGTTACTAAAGACCTGTTGCTATCGCAAGTAGTATGAAGGTGGTCATCAGTGTCCGCAGACATTAAACAAAAACTTCAGACCCAACTCGACGAACTGGAATCCGAGTTGCGCGTTCATCTCCCCAAAGAGATCAAGCGCGCTCTCGAGTTTGGAGACCTGCGTGAGAACTCCGAGTATCACGCTGCTCTGGACCGTCAGAATATGGTTAAGGCGCGGATCGTTGAGTTGCGACAAAGAATCAGCGAGATATCCTCGATTGACCTATCCAAGATATCTAGAGTCAAAGCGGGCTATGGCTCGACTCTGGTGCTCTTTGATTCCGAGCGTGACGAAGAAGTGACTTACCGTCTGGTCACACCGGAAGAAAGCGATCCGCAGGGCGGTTTGATCTCCACTACCTCACCGGTTGGTAAGAGCCTGATGGGGAAGGAAGAAGGCGACGAAGTTGTAGTTCGCACTCCAGCAGGCGCGCGTAACTTCGAGATCAGGAGATTGACCACGCTTCACACCGAGACTGAAAACAAAGCCTAAATCGACTTATTGTATAACCGCCAGGACGTTGGGCTGTATAGCAAAGAAATGAACCGGGATTCCCTTGTGGTCCTCGACGCATCCTCGCAGTCTCGCGGTTTAAAGTTCAGCTGCTTTTGGGCATAATGGCGTAAAGGAGAATTCAGCCAGAAAATGTTTGTGAACGGCGTTGGCCGAGGCGCGCAACGAATCATCGACGCGATGGTGCGCTGGCTTGCCTACGGTCATATTAATCCGAACATCCTGACCGTCCTCGGAGTGGCCATCAATGTTGGCTCGGGCCTGCTTTTCGGGTACGGACAGTTCTTTTGGGCGGGAATTATCCTGATCGTAGCCAATTTGTTTGACATGTTGGATGGACAGGTAGCACGCCTTTCGGGCCGGGTTACCCGTTTTGGCGGCTTTTTGGATTCATCCCTCGACCGGCTCTCGGACATGGTTGTTTTTGTCGGTTTGATGGTGTTTTACGCCCGGGATACTGAGTTTCACTCCACCCTTAACGTTTTTCTCGCGGGCGCAGGACTAATGGGTTCGGTTATGGTAAGCTACGCCAGCGCACGGGCCGAAAGCCTAATTCCTAAATGTGATGTTGGATTCCTGCGGCGTCCCGAGCGAGTAGTCCTATTTATTATTGGCGCTTTAAGCACTCATCCGGGTTCGACAAATTTCTTCGCTAACCGAATGCCGGCAGTACTGTGGGTACTTGCGGTAGGTTCGTATTGGACCTTCGCGCATCGCATGTATCACACGTGGTATGAGTTGACCAAGACCACGACTGAACCGAGCGACGAACAAGCGCGATCCGCTCTTTCCGCATCTAACCCCGGGCCTGAACGACGAGCTGAGCATTTGGTACACAAAGCTAGTTAGGCAGCACCCGACAAGAATCTATTGAGACTGCTTTTCGGTATTTGAGGTACAAACTCGTGACGATCTGCCCCTGTTGCGGCTTCAAGTCTGAGGCCGTTCTAAATCGCACTTTGAATGATGACTGTCAGGCGTGCGGCGCGCGCTCTGTAGGTGAACCCCTGCCGCGACCCGAACACGAACTTCCGTCATATGGTCGTTCACTGGTGATTGTGGTCACGGGAACCTTGATGGTTCTCATCTTTATGATCCAGACAGTCATTGTCCTGGTCCAACGCTCGCCTGGCGGCGACACCTCCAAGCTCGCGTTCGCTTCGATAGTTCCCCTGGATTTCTGGTCCTGGGTGGCCGCCGCTGAAACCGCGTCCTGGCGGCTTAAGTGGATAATGATCCCAATCACAATTCTTATTGTCTTCGGGAGCAGAAAACTCTATCGCTCAATCGCACACTCGCCTGCGCGTTTCTGTGGCGTGCGTTATGCGCGCAACGGTTACCTGGCCTCAGCGGCTGTACCACTGTTGGTCTTGATTCTAATTGGAGTGACTGTGCCCGAGCGTTTGCGTCAACGGCAGCGAGGGATCGACGCGGGAGTAAACGCTCTCGCTTACACGTTTGACCGGGCCATCTTTGAGTACCGCTCAAAATTTGAGCGAGTGCCAAATGAGTTAAGTGACCTCAAGCAACTTCCTGACGCGGACGGATCGATTGCCGCGGCATTGAATAGTCTTGACCCTGTAGCTTACCCCAATGCCTACCGGCCCAGTGCTGAAGTTGCTGCAAAACAGAAGCCCCGCACGTTGCGTGGCGCAGTCATTCGTAATGCATCGATCAATACCGCTCCAGACGACACGCTCGGCGAAGGACTCTCGTTTACGAACTACGAGCTTCGGTTACCGGGCCCGGACAAACTCATGGGAACTGACGACGATTTGCTGGTCCGTGATGGTGTGATTACCAAAGCTCCTGCAACTCCGCGGCGAGGCAATAACTCTTCAACTACGACTCAAAGGCGTTAATCGTATAGACCGCCTGAAATATTTAGCCAGTTTCTGCATCTTAATGCGCCCTGTATACTCTGCAGGGCGTTGTTGTTTATTTAAGTCTCCATTGCATTGACTTTTTATCAACTCAAACCTGGATCCACTGACTACTGACCACTGACTCCACTAGATTTCAATGTTCAGCAAGATTCTCATTGCCAACCGCGGAGAGATTGCCGTTCGAATCATTCGGGCATGCCGCGACCTTGGTATCACACCTGTCGCTGTCTATTCAGAGGAAGATGCGACCGCTG
>JALYTI010000718.1 GCA_030854375.1 Acidobacteriota bacterium
CGCCAAAGAATTGGGCCTGGTTCCCGAAAAGCACGCACCCGCCATCGATAAAGAACTCGAACAGGTTGTTCTGGAAACCTTCTCCTTACAAATCATCAACGAATACGATTTGAAGCAAGGAAAAAAATTCCCCCCTGAAAAAGTTAAAGCCAAACCATTCATGGCGACACGCTATTTGCAAACTCAACATCAGAACAAACAGGGGAAAACTTCGGGTGATGGCAGAAGCATTTGGAACGGGCACTTGAAAACCAAGACCCTAACGTTTGACATCTCCAGCCGAGGCACGGGCGCTACCATCTTAAGTCCCGGCGCGCAGGAGGCTGAAGGTATCGTTGAGACTGGTGACGAGAGCTATGGCTATTCATCCGGCCTGGCAGACTTGGACGAGATGTTGGGTAGCGCAGTGATGTCGGAGATTTTTTATCGACAGGGAATTCCTACCGAACGATGCCTGGCGGTAATCGGATATCCCGACGGATCCGCAATTGGGGTGAGAAGTGCGCCGAATTTAATCAGACCAGCGCACATTTTCCGCTATCTCAAACAGGGTAGGCGCGAAGAACTTAAAGCATCGATGGATTACTTCATTGAAAGAGAAGTCGAAAACGGTTTCTGGCAGCTTCCCAGCGCGGGTAACGGGCGGTACTCAAAGACGTTGGACTACCTGGCACGGTCTTACGGAAAAATGGCCGCCGTTCTCGAGGAGGAGTACATCTTTAATTGGTTGTCCTGGGACGGCGACAACATGTTGGCCAGCGGCGCGATCCTCGATTACGGATCCATTCGGCAGTTTGCCGCAAAGCATGATAAGTACCGTTACAAAGATGTGGATCGCTATTCAGCCTCCTTGGCCGAGCAGCGAGGCTGGGCGCGTATGCTCGTGCAGGTGTTTGCTCAAGCTATGGGTTTCATTCGGTCCGGTGTAAAGGAAAACCTACGCACCTTTAAAGAGGCTGAGTGTTTACAGGTTTTCGATTCGGCTTTCGAGAGGGAGAGAGACTACCGCATTCTCTGGAGAATAGGCTTTACGCCCGAGCAGATAGACCACCTCATCAAGAAAGGGCAGAAAGAAATAAGGGACTTTGATCGAGCGGTCAGCTATTTTGAAGATCTGAAGATTTCGAAAGGCATTGAAACACTACCTGACGGTTTTACCCACAAACCTGTGTTCCTCATCCGCAATCTGCTGCGTCTGCTGCCTGCCTACTATGTGGCGCAGTCGATCAGCAAAGTAGATGAAGAGACAGCTTATATGCCTCACGATATTTTCTGCCAGATCATGGCCGCGTCTTACGTGGGTAAAAGAGAACTGAAGTTGGCCTCTTCAGGAATCTCGCAGGTCAAAAACTTTCAGGAATGTTACCTGCGATTGGTCGCTGCGATTAATGAGCCATTTGATACGGCCCTAAAAACCCTGCAAGAGAGGGCTGCGATTATCAATCACCGACATCGTATTACTGGAGACGCGATCACTTTCATAGTTGAAGAAGTGATTGCCATGAAAGGTAAGATCAAGATTGACGGTTTACAAGAGGCCCTTGACGCGTTCATTGATTCGCAGGTTTTGATCCCGGGCAAGTGGCTGCCTGTTCCGGACGACCAACTGAAATCCAATACTCTGAAGTCCCGCCTGCTGCAAAAGATCCAGGAAAACCTGGAGGAATATAAAGAATCTATCTAAGGCATAATTGGGAAGAGCGGTTCTTCCAGATCGCGAATACCTTCGGAGCGCGCTGGAGAAGAGCCTACTCTTTGGAGTAGCTGCGACTTGTCGCAGCTTTTCAAGGTTGATGGCTCTCAACCAAAAGCGGCGCCAAGCCGCCGCACTCCAAAAAACTTCCGCGATAGCTTCACGAGTTCTCTAGTTTGTCAGCTTGGGAAACTCGCCGCCCAGTTTGTTTTGATCTTCTCCCAGTCGGGCCGCAGCAAACCATAAAAAAGCGCGTCCTGAATCTCGCCGCTAACTTGCCATCGCTCGCGAAGGTATCCTTCCCGCTGG
>JALYTI010000176.1 GCA_030854375.1 Acidobacteriota bacterium
TTAGATGTTTTGCTGTTCGCTTTGGGTGCCTGAATTAGTAGCGTGTGGGCCAACGAATGTCAAGTTTGAGGCCACTTTTTGGAGTGCGGCGGCTCGGCGCCGCTTTTGGTTGAGAGGCATTCAACGTTGAAAGCTGCGACAAGTCGCAGCACTCCAAAGAGTGGCTTATTTCCCACCGGGTTTGTGGGGTTTTGGCAGTATAGCCGCGGATTAACATCAACTGAGACGATGCCGAATAAAACGGTTAAGACAAGACGGGCCGGATCTAAACTCTCTGATTTCGCCAAAGCACCTGACGGAATGGCACGGAGTTCCCGGCTTTACTTGTATGCGAGGACCGCTTCCATTGCTGAATCGCGATTCGAGCGATAAGCCGCGAATGACGGAGGCGTGTAAATTTGCGGCGCTATCCACGTGCGGTAATCCATGGGCCAGGAGCTTTGCCAGTAAAGATCGGAAACATTAACTGTAACCTTGCTGTAAGGAAGAACGAATGGCGTTTCTTCACCCACGAAGTTCGGACTCGAGCCAGTGGGTTCGCCAACGAAGATTGCTTTCGTATGACGTTCAAAGAATGTTGCAGTATTCTGCGCTGCCGAAAAAGTCCTGCGACCAATGATAACAAACAATTTACCATGCTGATTGACCTTGTTACTTTTGATCAACCCGTAAAGCAACGGCTGCGACAAAAAGGTGTTGCCGCCGTTGTTCCAACGCATGTCGATCACCAGCTTTTCGACGTCGTGCTCATCAATGAATTTAAAGAGACGCTCCGCAAACATCGTCAGTGTTTCCTGCTTGTCGTTTATTACGCGGTTGTATTGGAAATAGACGAGCTTCGCGTCGGGAAGGTATTCAAACCAGTAGTTTGACTTTGTGTTTTTGAGGTAAAGCGGCATCTGCGTGCCGAGGGATTGCGCATAAGTGATCCAGTCTGCGGGAAACTCATTCCAGATAACACTGGTAGGATGGGTGGAATCGGCTTCCACGGTGACAACGCGATCTTTACCGGTCACGTCGCGAATGCTGAGCTCCGTTTTTCTTATGTCCGAGACCAACCCGAGTCCGCTTAAAAGCGGAAGACTGCGCATGTGGTAAGCGCCCAGCTGCCTGGGCCACATTTCATTGTCCCGACTAATGACTTTATTTAGCGAATTCATCACTTCTTCAACTGTGTGTTCACCAAGTCTCAATACTTGCGCGCCCAACAAATCTTTGTACTTCGGATCCGAGGCAATTATGAACAGGCCTTCCTGGAAGAAGTAGAACTGGAGGGGCAAAGCGAGCGCATATTCAGGTTTCTCCGGCGGACCCAGTAGCCCCGTATGCCCGTCGCCCAGAGTTCGCATGAGTTTCATTATTTCAACGACCATCTGTGCGTCAGTGAATGCCGGCACCTGTTCGCTTAGAGTCTTGACCGCCGTGTTGAAATCCTCTTTCGAGACGTGTCGGGAGACAGGGTAAGAGTAACCCTTGCGGTTGACCTCCCTTTCGAGCAATGCCAGGTCGTAACGCCAACCCTCTACGCGAGACATCTTGCTGACATCTTCAAGACCAACGATTCTTTTGAAGCGGGGATCATTATGGAGAGTTTGGAGATCTGTATCCGTCTGAGAGTGCTCCAAATCACGGAAACCCATGTCGAAAGCCTTTTCCAACCATTTCAGTGCCGCCTCCTTGTCTCCAAGCAGCGCATAGCAGCAAGCGATGTTGTAAGCGGCGTTGGACGGAAAACCCGAGCCTAGTTGCATTGCCTTTTCGTACGCTGGAATTGCCTTTCGATACTCCTTGTTTTGGTAAAAGGCGCCAGCAAGTTGATCCCAGAATCTGGCGTTGACGGGATTCTCCTCGACGACGCGCTGCCAGGACTGCGTTGCCCCCTTCCAGTCCTTCGCCGCCGTTGCTGCCTCCGCTTGATTCAGGACTTCGACAAAGGATTGCCGGTTTGGTGGCTGGACTGCTTGCTGGCCAAATGCCGTGGAGGTTCCAGACGACAAAAAGCAATTAAGGAGAAAGATAAACGCGATCAGGTGAGTTCTCTCTCTGACTGATTGGACTGGTAAATACTTCATGGGCGGTCTCCTTCGGCTATTCGCGTGTATGGTCGACAGAATCCCGATAACTGTCATTCTGGGCAACAAAGCGTGAAACAGAAAGGGTCAAAAAATAAGACGCCGGGTCTGACTGAGTAAACACCACCACAGGGAACTTTATGACAGCCTTTATCAGAACGTCCTTGGGAACCTTCCGTTTGGGTTGACCGCGCGCCTCGCCAGTCTGACAATCATTGGAAATGAAAACTCTCGCCAGGCGAAGAAAGAAAACTTCCCGCCAGAGCATTACAGACTTTGCAAAGCGCCTCCTGGCCGAGTGGTGTGGGCTCAATTTACCGGTCTTGAATGCTCGCGTGATCCTCGCCGCGTCTGGCGGGGCCGACTCCACTGCGCTGTTGCTTGGCCTCGACGAGTTGATTAAAGCGAACCGCCTTGCGGTGACCCTGACCGTAGCTCATCTCGATCACAGTTTGCGCAAGACGAGCAAGGCCGATGCGCAGTGGTTGAAGAATCTGGCTAACGAGTTAGGCCATGAAGTGGTAACGCGCCGGGCCAACATAAAAAGGCTGGCCTCCGAAACAAGCGACAATCTCGAGCAGGCGGCAAGACGCGCTCGTTACGACTTTCTGAAAATTCTGGCAAAGCGTAACGGCTCGACGTTGATTTTGACTGCGCATACTCTTGACGATCAAGCGGAAACAATTCTCCTGCGACTACTGCGTGGCAGCGCTGCTGAAGGGTTGAGCGGGACATCCCCCGTCAGGGAGCTTGAGCGAGACTCCAAGGTGAAGCTCGTGAGACCGTTGCTCTCCTGGGCGCGCCGCGCCGACACGGAAAGCTACTGCGGGGTTAGACAAGTCGAATTCAGGGTTGATGAGATGAACGAGGATGAGGCTTTTGCCAGGGTCAGGGTTCGCAAGCAATTGTTGCCGCTGATGAAGTCGTTTAATAACCGCATTGTGGAAGGGCTTAGTCGGACCGCGACTTTGCTGAACGAAGATGCGACCGTACTGTCAGATCAGGCCAAACGATTGCTCGAGGTAGCCAGTCAGAGCTCTGGGCAGAATAGTGAAACCAAAACACCTTCGCTCAGCGTAGATATCCTCCTGGAGGCGCCGGCCGCAGTACGCCGGCGGGCATTGCGCGAGTGGATTTTGCGCTCACGCGGCGACTTGCGGCGAGTTGAAATGGTTCATCTCTTTGCAGTTGAGGCGCTTCTTAACGGCGGTCGAGGCGGACGAGTCGCAGAGTTGCCGGGAGGAATGAAGGTCACCCGAAGAAAGGGAGTGCTGGAGTTGTCCCACAAGAGGGGTTGAAAAAGCCTTGGCTGACCTCTAGAATTCCCCTGCGGTTGACGCCGCCGGACAATTGGACATTGGACGGCGGTTTTCGCTTTCTGAGCTTTATCAGATCGCGCGGTTTTGCGGAACAGCAGAGCCGGTCGCGGGTTCTAAGTCGATTGGCCGGCACAACCAGCGGGTTGTTAAAAGGCATCCAAGAACCGTCTTCTTTGATAGGCCAAGCGGGCGAAAACTCTTTGCCGTGAAGCGACAAGGAAGTCGGGATAAGGTATGATCTGAGTCGGAGGCTTTAATGACTTTGAGTTCTACAGCGAGACAAATAATTTTTTGGTTATTGATTATTGCCGGGGCTTTGCTGCTCTATAAGCTGGTAAATCCTTCAGGCAGAAACACGCAGGCAGTCGATCTAACTACGCTTTACGCGAAAATCGACGCCGGCGAAATAAAGCAGTTGACGGTCAAACAAAACGAGACGGTCGCGATTGATACGCGTGGCCAGGAACTTCGTGCGCAGCTCTTCAACGACCAGATGAAGAATGAGTTGTTCAAGAAAGCCAACGAGCAAGTCAACGGGAAACCGCGTGTTGAAAAGTTTGAAGACGAGTCGGGCACCAGCAGCTACATCTGGCCGATGTTAATTACCTGGGCGCCCCTGCTCTTTATTATCGGCATTTGGGTTTTTATGCTCCGGCAAATGCAGTCAGGCGGAAACAAGGCTCTCTCCTTCGGTAAATCGCGCGCAAAGCTCCTGAACAATCAGCAGAAGCGGGTGACATTCAAGGACGTTGCCGGGGTTGAAGAGGCCAAAGAAGAGCTCCAGGAGATTATTGAGTTTCTCAAGGAGCCGCAAAAGTTTCAGAAGCTCGGCGGACGCATTCCCAAAGGCGTGTTAATGATGGGACCGCCGGGAACGGGCAAGACCTTGCTTGCGCGGGCAATCGCCGGCGAAGCCAATGTTCCTTTCTTCTCGATTTCGGGTTCCGATTTCGTGGAAATGTTTGTAGGTGTCGGCGCGTCTCGCGTTCGCGACCTCTTCGAACAGGGCAAGAAAAATGCGCCCTGCATCATCTTCATCGACGAAATTGATGCCGTCGGCCGTCATCGTGGCGCGGGCCTTGGTGGGGGCCACGACGAGCGCGAACAAACTTTGAATCAGTTGCTCGTCGAGATGGACGGCTTTGAGTCAAATGATGGCGTAATCTTGATTGCTTCGACAAACCGTCCGGACGTGTTGGATCCAGCGCTACTCCGACCTGGTCGATTCGATCGTCGTATCGTCGTATCGCGTCCCGACGTAAGAGGGCGCGAAGGAATACTGAAAGTTCATACCCGCAAGATTCCGCTGGGCGAAGACGTCGACATCAGCGTAATCGCTCGTGGCACGCCGGGCTTCACCGGCGCGGACCTCGCGAATCTCGTCAACGAAGCAGCGCTGAACGCGGCGCGTTATAACAAAAAGCTGGTCGCAATGGGCGACTTTGAATTGGCGAAGGACAAGGTTTTGATGGGCGCCGAGCGCAAGAGCATGGTGATTTCAAACGAGGAGAAGCGCGTCACGGCTTATCACGAGGCGGGCCATACATTAGTCGGCATCAAGGTCCCTAATGCCGATCCGGTTCACAAGGTCACGATTATCCCACGCGGGATGGCGCTGGGTGTGACTCAGCAATTGCCCGAGGGCGATCGCCACAACTACAGTGAAGAGTACTTGCTGGGCCAGATCGCGATTCTGATGGGCGGTCGTATTGCCGAAGATACTTTTCTTGGCAGTATCACCACCGGCGCTTCGAACGACATTGAACGCGCCACCGAACTCGCGCGCGCGATGGTCTGCGAGTATGGGATGTCGGAAATGGGGCCTTTAACCTTCGGCAAGAAAGAAGAGCAGATATTCCTCGGACGCGAGATTGCGCAGCATCGCGACTTCTCGGAAGAAACAGCAATTCGTATCGACCAGGAAGTGAAAAAGATAATCACTGCTCAATACGATCGCGCCAAGAGCATTATTCATGACAACCGTGATGTAATGATCCGGCTGGCAGAATGCTTGCTGGAGCGCGAATCGCTTGACGGCGTTGAGATTCGCCGCGTGGTCGCCGGACTGCCGCTCGACGAAGCGCAACCAGTAACTGACCTCGGCGGTGATGAAGGTCGTCCGCAGTTAAAGGAACCAACAGCAAAACCGCTGAAACCGATTCTGCCACCGATCACGGGCGGCAATCCCGCGCCGGCGTAACGCCGCGTAAAAGGGAACAGGGTAAAGGGGAATGGGTAATGCCTGTTCCCCTTTTTGTTTGTATTACGAACGAGACTGGATTTTCCATTTGTCATTTCTCATTTCTCATTTGTCATCGACGAAGAATTCACTCTTATTC
>JALYTI010000177.1 GCA_030854375.1 Acidobacteriota bacterium
GCTGATACACGCCAGCAAGATAAGCATAAATGTTGGAAATCACAGTAGCGGCAAATGTGCTAACGGTCTCTGCCGCAGCAGCCGGCGCGACCAGTTCCGCAGCCCTTTCCAGCAATTCGGCTGCCTTTACGTGACGGCCGGCAAGATGATGAAAACGTCCTTCGATGGCAAGTGCGTTAGCGGTTTCCAGAGGGTTCGTGTTTGGATCGAGCACGGCTAAAGCTTCACGCAAGTAATCGAGTCCTCTTTGATCGCCGGTTGCCACCAGCGAACTCGCGGCCTCGCATTGCAAGCGTGCCCGAACTTGCGGGTCACCGGTAAGAGTCAGTGCCCGCTCGAAATGCTCGCCGGCCGGAATCAACTCGCCGTGGAGGAGGTACGCTTTCCCCATCGCCTCTTCCTGCGCACATTGTTCATCAATGAGTCCCAAAGTTTCGGCGCAGTCTCGCGCGCGGCCGTAAGCGGCAATGGCTTCATCGAATGCAAACATACGTTCAGCCTCGGCAGCCGCCTGTTTCGCATAGGTGAGTCCGCGCTCATGATCTCCCGCTTGAATGAAATGGTGAGCGAGCTTCTCAACGGCTACGTAAGAATTTTCGTGGTTGGCTCTGTGGCGTTCCAGGCCTTCGGCAGCGTGTCGATGCAGGCGGCGGCGGCGGATCGGATTCAACTCCTCGTAAAGTACTTCACGGATTTTGTCGTGCGTAAACGTGAACGACTCGCCGCGACCGGCGATGATTAGCTGCGCCCCGACAGCTTCATCCAGTGCGTCCAGCAAGACATCCTCGCTTTGATCGCCGGCAGCCGCCTTCAACTCCTCAAACGTAAAAGTCTTTCCCAGTACGGCTGCCGCACGTAGCACTTCATTGCTTTCGTGGCTTACCCGATCCAGCCGGCTGCCGATCGCCTCCTTCACGCTTTGTGGAATGACCAGTTCGGCAACGTCGCAGCGTTTCCAGCGCCCGCTCTCGCGTCTCACCGATCCCTTCTCAACAAGCGATTTCAACACCTCTTCCACGAAGAACGGATTGCCTTCGGTCTCTCGATGAACTGCCTCGGCGAATTCCCCACTCACGTCTTCGCCTAGTAAAGCGCCCAGCTGTGCTGAAGTTTCGCCGCGGTCGAAACGCCGCAAAGCGATGCGCGTGACGAGCCGATCGCGGTTCCAGTCAACCAGTGCTTTCGCAAGCGGGTGCGCGCGATCAAGTTCGGTTTCTCGATAAGCGCCCACGATTAGCACACGTTCTTCGCGCAGCTGGCGCATTAAATGGCCCAGGAGCCATAGCGTGCTGCGATCGGCCCAGTGTAGGTCGTCAGCGTAAAACAGTAGACCATGTGGGCGCGCCAAGGCGGCAAATACGTTTGCGACGGCGTCAAAGAAGAGCAGGCGTTCTTCGTGAGGCGGCAAAGCCGGACGCGCGGGAAATGGACCGAGACGAGTTTCGATTTCCGGTGTCAGCTTCGCGATCTGCGTTGATAGGTCACCAAGTGTCGCGCGCAAGGAGGTATCGTCTTTTTGCTCGCGTACCCAACGGCGGAAAGCTTCGACGAACGGCAGATACGGCGTTGCCGCTTCGTATTCGTAACAACCACCTGTAAGGACCACGGCGCCATCGACAGCAGCCTGGATGGTCAACTCGCGCGCCATCCGTGTCTTGCCCGCGCCAGGCTCGCCACTCAAGAGCACAGCATGGCCTCGGCCTTCGCGTGCCCGGAGCCACAAATCCCGGGCCTCCGCGAGTTCGCTTGAACGCCCAATGAAATGTCCACGAGAAAGAGCGTCCAGAATCGCGACTGCGCCTCCCGAATCTGTTTCCGTTAGATCTTCGGTAGCAGTCAGCGAACTGCGCAGCGCCGCCGCGGTTTCGCTGGCGCCCGCAAAGCGTTGTGACGGTTCCTTCGCGAGAAGACGCAGAATCACCGCCTCAAGGGCCCGCGGCAAGTCTGGACGCAGCACGCGCGGCGGCACCACGGAAGCGTGAACGTGTTGCGAGACGACGGTTAGCGGATCGTCACCCGTAAACGGCAAACGACCCGTAGTTAATTCATAAAGCAAAACGCCGAGCGCATAGAGATCCGCGCGCCCATCCACTGTTTGGCCCAGCGCCTGTTCCGGGGCCATGTATGAAGCGGTCCCGACAATAATTCCTGTGCGCGAAATGCGCGCGCCGTATGCGGGCAGTGCCAGGCCAAGATCTGCCAGCTTCACACTGCCGGTTCCACTAGCTGTAGATAACAGCACGTTGTCAGGTTTTAGATCGCGGTGGACGATGCTGTGCGCATGCGCATGTTCGAGTGCCGCGCAGATTTGGCCGGCAATCTCCACGATCCGCGGTAACTCAAGCGGACGGGCTTTCGACAAACTTGGGCCATGGACTAGTTCCATGACAAAGAACGGAACGCCTTCGGCCTCACCTACATCGTGTACCGAGATAATGTGTGGATGATTGAGCGCAGCTGCAGCGCGGGCTTCACGAATCAAACGCTGTCGGGCGTCTGGTGAGGAAGATGTGCCGGGCAGTACCTTGACTGCTACTTCGCGCATCAGCTCCAGATCGGTTGCGCGATAAACAATACCCATTCCGCCACGGCCGATTTCGCTGTCCAGCCGGTAACGACTGAGTAGTACAGTTCCCGTCGCTATACCGCTAATCCGTAGCTCGCCGTGACTCAGAATGCGAGTCTTTTGCGCATCTTCATTCATCACCAGCAGGATAGCATGACCCGTGCTGGCGGTTGAGTGAGCAGTCCCCAGGCAGTAAAACAGCCTGGGATCGAATCCCAGGCTGAATTGCTAATCACTATATTGAAGACCGTTCGGTGATTTCGGATGTTGGTTCGAACTTAAAATGGCTTCTTGAGTATCCGTCCGGCTTTCTTGAAAAAAGAGCTCACTTTGGATTCTTTTTTCGCTTTAGGATCTTCCGGTTTGACCCGGGGTTGATTCTGCGCAACGGGTGTTTCGCGTTTGCTCACGCCAGGATCTTTTGGCGCTACCGTAACTTCGCGCTTGGAAACTGGTTCTCGCGGCGGGTTAACATTTTCCGGCTGTGGCTTGTTCGCTGCCAGTTCGCGACTGGATGAATGAGAAGGCGCCGGCGAAGCCGACGGCACCTTAACATTCCGCACGCGCCCTGACGGTGGATTCATGTTTGCGCGGTTCGCATCGTTCTCCGCAACTTCGTCGCTCACATTTGCCGCGGCCGATTCGCTCGCGTCCTGGGCGATTGCTTCGCTGGAAGGATTAACCGTCGCAGGCGCGCGAGTGGCAGCGGGCGTTGCCGGCGCGGACTCGGCGGAAGGCGCTTCAAGTTTTGTGTTCTGATCTTCAGGGTTCGAGATGTTTTGTCGCGTAGCTGCGTGATAGACGAGGAAGACCAGAACGCCCAACATCACTGCGGCCGCGGTAAGTGAGAAGCGCTTCCACCATTCAGCTCGCCGTCGGGACCTCTTTTCAAACTTCGCTGCCGGCCTCGTCTGGGACGGTGTCTCGTGCGCTACCACTCCCGAAACAGAGAGTGACTCTGCCGCCCAGGGGTTCTCCTGAATGTGAATCAACGGTTGAGTGGGGCTTCCCTCAAACGCTACCGGTCCGGAGTGATACACAAGTTCGCGCCCATCCATGTCGCAAAGGGTCTGATAATCTTCGTAGATAAATTCACACTGGGGACAGCGTTTCATCGCATCTCTCCTGAATACTCGAATTGTGTTTGGGTTACGGACGGCCGGCGTTGGGGCTGTGGTGGCTTGGGACGCCGCGGTGAGATTCCGCGTTAACAGATTACACAGATTACCTTAAACAGACAACCATTTTGCTGAATGTTTAGGAAAAACTGGTGGAATTACTCGGAAGAAGGGCTTTCTGTGTCGGTGGCGGGATCGGCCCCGGCCGGTTGTTCGTCGGCGACCCAGGAGACGAAGAGTCGCAGCCAATTCTCGGCAGACTCCGCGATTTGGACGCCCACCCGGGCCGTTCCATAAATTGCGGGTGCAATGCGAATGACTACGGCCGTTACCTCGATGGGCGCTCCATCGGGCCGATGGGCGCGCAGGTATAATCGCTCGCCGCGGCTGACCTTTTGATTTAGATGGAAGAGTGCGCCCGACGTTGAGATGTCATCGGTTTCAGTGGGCTCACTCCACGCGGAGCCGTCCTCAGCTCGTCCGGAAATCACGATCGGCAAACGCAACGCCATGCGTAGCGCAAAGCGTCGCTCTTCATTGTTGTGGGGCGTACTCATAGTTGGCAACACAGCTTGGTCACACTTCAAGAGGGATATGCGCGACGCAAATCCTCTCGACCCTGACTCCAATTATAGAAGCCTTCACCAGTCTTCTTGCCCAACTTTCCCTCTTTTACAAGGCGCCGCAAAACTTCAGGCGGCCGAAACGTTTCTGAACCAAGCTCGCGGTAAAGATACTCGGCAATGTTTAGTCGAATGTCTAAACCAACGTGATCCGTAAGCTTTAGCGGACCCATCGGGTGGTTGTACCCCAGCTCCATTGCAGTATCAATATCTTTCGCGGTGGCCACGCCTTGCTCGAGCATGCGCATGGCCTCGAGTCCCAGGGCAACGCCGAGACGGCTGGATGCGAAGCCAGGTACATCGCGAACGACGATCGGCTCCTTGCGCAACTTGCGACTGATTTCGCGAACAATCTCAACTGTATTATCGCTGGTCGCTTTCCCAACCACAATTTCAATAAGGCGCATGATGTGGACTGGGTTAAAGAAATGCATGCCCACTACCTGGGCAGGCCGTGCTGAAGCCTTGGCGATTTCGGAAATTGAAAGCGATGACGTGTTCGACGCGAAAATAAAAGGCTTGCTGGAGTGCCTTTCGACTTCGCGAAGAATTTCTTGTTTTAGATCCAGCCGTTCAGGAGCGGCTTCAATGATCAGGTCGGCATTCGCGACTTCGGCTAACTGCGTAGTTCCATGAATGTGTTGCAAGGTGGAATCGCGGTCCGCCTCGGCCAGTTTGCCGAGTTGAATTCCTTTGGCAAGGTTGCTCTCAATCGCTCGCACACCGCGCGCGAGTGAATCCAGATCAACATCGCGCAGCACGACACGGTAGCCGGCGGCGGCAGCCACTTGCGCAATTCCATGGCCCATAGTGCCTGCGCCTATGACGCCGATCGTTTCGATAGTTTGCGGATCGCTGCCGGGTTTCAATAATTTGCCTAAGTTCTCGCGTACGTCTGAGCTTCTCGTTTCGGATAGGCCGCCAGCTCTGGGATTCGACTACTCTGGTATCGCTAGTTATACTATACGCCTAACCGAAAAGGCTATACTTTAGGGCATTTTTTCACACTTTTTTCGGCCTTAACCCAGGATGGAAGAGACTTGATGACCACCCAAACACTCGATAGAGAGGTTGTAATCATTGGTTCCGGGCCTGCCGGACTGACCGCCGCGATCTACTCGGCGCGCGCCAATCTGAAGCCCCTCTTGATTGATGCCCCCGTTGATGCGGAAAAACAGACGACGCCGGGCGGTCAGTTAATGATTACGACCGACGTTGAGAATTACCCCGGCTTCGCGGAAGGCATTGAGGGTCCCGAGTTGATGGCCGAATTTCGCAAACAGGCGGCACGCTTCGGAACCGAGTTTCTTGAAGAATGGATAACGGAAGCTGATTTGAGCGAGAGGCCTTTTAGACTTCAGACAGAGAATTACGTGGTCAACGCAGATACCTTGATC
>JALYTI010000178.1 GCA_030854375.1 Acidobacteriota bacterium
AGAGATACCTGAGTCGCGCCTCTTTTCGCTTGCCTCCAATGCCATTGTGAAAGAGCAGCGCTTCCCCAATGGCGAGTTTGGGCGCGGCGGAGTGGGTACCTATCTCTTCGAACTTTCGAATGTCGGATGATTGTTTCGACTCCGCTGCCATGAGCGGCCAAATCCTGGCTATCTTCTCACGCTTGATGTAGAGCAAGCCCGTGCCTTTGGGAGCATAGAGCCACTTATGCAGGCTCGTCCCAAAGTAATCACATCCCAGATCCTTCTGTTTGAAATCAAACTGAGCAAAGGAATGTGCGCCATCGACAATAGTCTCGATTCCCTTTGCCCGGGCCATGTCGCAGACAGCCTTCACGGGAGTGATCTGTCCGGTGATATTGATCTGGTGGGCGACAAGTATTAACCGGGTGCGGCTGGTGATTCCTCGTTCGAATGCAGCGGCGATCTCGTTCAAATTCTCCGGAGGAATCGGTATCTTAATTAACTTGAGCACGAGGCCTTCACGCTTCTCGCGCTGTCGCAACGTCGTTAGCATGCGCGGATAGTCTTGTGTCGTTGTAAGGATCTCGTCGCCCGGTTTGAAATCCATGCCCATCAACAGAACCTCGAGCGATTCCGAGGCATTGCGTGTGATAGCTATCTCCTCGCGATCGCAGCCAAACATTTCGGAGAGGCCGGTACGAATCGTTTCTGATTGCGGTTCGAGTATCTGCCACATCGTGTAAGCGGTAGCGTCTTCCTGTTGCCAGATATACCGCACCAACGCTTCCGTGACGATGCGAGGGCTCGGGGAGACGCCACCATTGTTCAGATTGATGATGCCGCGAGTCACGGAGAAGGAATTTTGAATGACTGCCCAGTAATCTTCATCCATGGCCACCTGCTCCGGCGCGAGATGTGCAACGCTTTTTGTGGCAGCCTGAACTTCTTTCAATAGCGATGCAACTGTGGCTGAAGAGAGCGCGACTAGACCAAGGCCTTTTCCCGCGAAAGAAAGAAAGTCGCGACGATCGAATTCAGACGTGGTCATGGACTATTTCTCCATTTGGGTATGGATAACTTCTCCATTTCGGGTAAAGACTCCGCCAGCCCGCGAAGCGGCCGACAGCATAAAGCCTGGGGTGGAGCGAAGCGCAACCCCAGGTACAGAGAGGTCAGAAAACACCAGCCCGCGAAGTGGCCGACAGCGCGCGCAATCACACGTAACGCTCGTGGTACTCTGATTCCGTTTTCTTTGAGAAACTCGATGAATAGTTATTGACCAACGGCTGCCGCCCGCTTCGCGGGCTAGTTCATTGCTCTCGCCTTCCTGGGGTTACGCTTCGCTCCACCCCAGGCTTTATGCTACCACCCGCTCCGCGGGCTATTACCTCGCTTCATAGACGACTTCACCACCAATGACTGTCATCACACAACGCGTTTTCAGTATTTCCGGTTCCGGGATTTTCATAATATCGGCGGAGAGGACCGTAAAGTCTGCAAGCTTGCCAAGCTCAATCGAACCCCGCAGTTTCTCCTCAAATGCAGCGTATGCCGGCCAGATAGTAAGCATCTTTAGCGCCTGCTCCCGCGTCACTGCTTCTTCCGGGTGCCAACCTTCTCCGGAAAAGCCTTTTTGATCCTTGCGGGCCACCGCCGCATAGAATTCAATCATCGGCTCACCACGCTCGACGGGCGCGTCGGAGCCCGCTGGGATAATCGACCCTGATTTAATGAAACTCTGCCATGCATACGCGCCGGCTAGTCTGGCGATTCCCAGGCGGCTCGGTGCAAAGTGTAAATCGCCGATGGCATGCGATGGCTGCATGGAAGGAATCACGCCGAGCCTGGCGAAGCGAGGAATGTCAGCGGGATTCACAATTTGCGAATGCTCGATGCGCCAGCGCGGAGACTTTATTTTCCATTCTGCTCGCGGCACTGCATTCATAGCTTTTTCGTATTCGTCAAGAATGAAGCGGTTGCCGCGGTCGCCAATTGCGTGCGTCTGGATCTGAATCCCTTTTCTCAAGGCCTCTTCCAGCAAAGGAAGCAAGTCCTCTTCCTTTATTGTTAGAAAACCGGAAGTGTCGGGCGCATCTGAGTAAGGCTGGAGCAGGGCCGCGCTGCGCGAGCCAAGTGAGCCATCAGCATAAAGTTTAAGCGTACGAACGGTAAGGTGATTAGCGTATGTTCCGATGATCGGTCCATCCTGGAGAAGTCTTGCCGCTTCCTCGCCGGGTGCGGAGAGCGCCTTATAGATGCGTAGTTTGATCTTTCCTTCGCCGTAGAGCTTTTTCAGAATTTCGACTTCCGCATAGCTGCCACCCGGATCCTGCACCTGCGTCCAGCCAAGCTCGATATCTCGCTTCACCCCAAGGATGAGCGCGCGTTCGGCGTCAGCGACGGTCGTTCCCGGAATGTGGCGTTGGACTAGATCCTGCGCCGCGTCGAGCAGCATGCCATTGGGTTCGCCGCTCTGTTTGTCTTTCGAAATCTCACCCCCGAAAGGACTGGGAGTAGTCTTTTCGACTCCAGCGAGTTTGAGGGCGGCACTGTTTGCCACGGCTCCGTGGCCGTCAGCGCGATCCAGGAAGACCGGATTGTTCGGCGAGATCTTATCCAGGTCCCAGCGAGTAGGAAATACCGGCGGCGTCCAGAATGTCTCGATCCAACCACGGCCCGTAACCCACGCGCCCGGGCTGGCCTGATCGACTCGCACCTTAACCTTTTTCAGAAATTCTTCAAGACTGGTAACCCCTTCCAGATTCAGCGTCATCTCGCGGAAGCCGACTCCGGAAAGATGGTGATGCGCGTCCGTCATACCCGGCACCATCGTCTTGCCATTCAGATCAATGACCCGGGTACGCTTGCCTACATACTTCTGCGCCTCGCGGTTTGAACCAACAAAAACAATTCGATCGCCCTTTATGGCGACTGCCTCTGCTTTGGGTTGACGTTCATTCACTGTGTAAATGTTGCCATTCTCGAAAACCACATCGGCGGTAACCATCGTTGAGTTGGCTGACAACGACCCCAGGGTAGCTACAAACAGCGTCAGAAATGCGGTGGATAAGATTTTCACTTTCGTCTTCACAAAAACCGGATACCTGGATTGCAGAGCGAGAGTCTTATACCACTGATTTCATCGCGGTTACAGAGGCGCGAACCACATGACCGCAAAGGTCTCGCCAACAGGCACAATCCTATGCGCATTCTGCGAACACGCGTGGGCATCTTTGCGTTGCAGACCCTCTTGGGGAGGACGACGCCGGGTGTAACGATTCCTGTGTTCACGTATAATCAGAATCTCAAGCAAAAGTTTTTGGAATTTGGATTTCAGAGGTGAGTCCTGACTATGAAAACCGAAACCATCAATATAAAAACCTCGCGCGGCCCAACAACAGCTTTCGTTGCGCGTCCTGACGGCGACACCACCGCTGCTGTTTTATTGATTCAGGAATGGTGGGGCATTAACGATCACATTCTCGACCTTGCCGGCCGCTACGCCAACGAAGGCTATCTTTGTCTTGCTCCGGATCTTTTTCGAGGTAAGCTTGCGAGGGACACGGAAGAAGCGTCGAAGCTCATGCACGGTCTGGCGATCGAAGATGGCATGGAAATGATCCGAGAGACCATGAATCAGGCTAAGCAAGCTTATAACTCACAGAAGATCGGCATAACCGGTTATTGCATGGGCGGCACGTTTGCCTTGCGTGCTGCTTGCGAGATAGACGAGCTCGCCGCTGCCGCTCCGTTCTATGGAGACATACCTGAAGAGGATATTCTCAAACAGCTGAAAGTGCCGACTCTGTTCATTGCCGGCAAACGCGACGCATGGATTAATCAGGAGAAAGTCAACAAGCTAAAAGAATTGGCGCGAAAATATGAACTGCCGTTGGAAGTCGTGACTTACGACGCCGATCATGCATTCTTCAACGACACCCGACCTGAGGTTTATGACGCCGAAGCAACGGCCGACGCCTGGAGACGCGTCCTGGATCTATTCCGCAAACATTTGACCATAGCGGTGCCAACCGGAGCCTAGCAAGATAGATTGAAGGGTAACCGTATTTGAAAAACCAGGGTCAGCGAGGCTTCTACTAACTAGGAGGGCTGGCTCTGATGATGTTTTGAGGGAAGATTCTTACGTCCCCATTTCAACGCGCGGCTCATCCACACAAGCTCGTCCAGGAAATCCTTTACCCTTTGCTCAAAAGCTCGATCTAACAGTTCCCCTTCCGCGTCGAAAGCCTTTTGCACATGTGGAAAGTTTAGATCGGTGAACGTAACCGCCAGACCCAACTCGCGAACCATCGGCACCATGGCTTCGATCACCCGCGTGCCTCCCCATGGGCCTGCAGACACGCCGACGAATGCGACCGCCTTATGAATGTATTCCTTCAAAAGTAAATCCAGGACTGCCTTTAATACCCCGGGATAGCCGTGATTGTATTCAGGTGAAACTATTACCAACCCATCTGCGTGTATGATCGTATCTCTCCATTCTGGAAAGCGGTCTTTGAGTCCCTGGCCGTAGTCGTCATGAGGCAGCGCAAAGTCGGTCGTATCAAATAGTCTCGTTTCAATCTCGGCTCTCTTCTGCATTTCTCCCAGCAACCATCTGGCGGGCCTTACGCTATTTCGATTTTTCCGATTAGTACCCAAAAGCACCGGCAAAAGTACCTTGTCCACGAGAGAGCTCCTTTATCTTGCGCTTCCAAGAAATTCTAGTAATTCACTTACATCAGGCAACGCCGTTCGCGCGCCCAAACCGCGGCATTTTAAGGCGGCGACCGCATTTCCCAGCTTCAAGCTCGTCTCGACATCTTCACCGCTTAGCATTCCGTAGAGAAATCCGCCATGAAATGCATCGCCCGCACCCGTCGTGTCACGGCACGCGCCTGGCACTTCGTATGATGGCGATTCAATGAATTGACCTTCGCAATAAATGATTGCGCCGCGTCTCCCCAGCGTCATGCCAACTAGCGCGCAGCCGTAACGAGCCTTTAGTTCCACCAGCGACGCTCGTTCGTCAGCAATGCCTGTCAATCTGTGGGGGAACTCTCTCGACGTAATCAGCGAGTCGATTAATGGTAATAAGTCTGGAAGCCCGTCGTAGATGTTATCAATGTCAGCTGAAACAATTGTGTGCTCAGCGCGCGCAGCTCGAGCCATACGGCCACACGCGGGGGGATCGTGCGCATCAAGATGCAAAACCCGTCCGCGAGATGCCAGCACGACTGGCGCCTCCTCGGCGAGGTATGCCAATCGTTCGTCCCGGTCCCAGATGATGGTACGTTCCCCGTTGCGCGCATCGATGATGATAAACGCAAGCTGATTTCGAGCGCCTTCTACGACTTCCACGAATTCGGTGTTGACACTTTCCGACTTAAGCGCTTGCAAGCCAAACTGCCCTTCCGAGTCTGAGCCGAAGCGTCCAGCGTAAGCAGTCTTCAGTCCCAATCGTTGTAAGGCAACCATGGTTGTGGCCGCCTGGCCTCCGGCCGCCTGTTGATGATCCAGCAATCGAATCTTCGCATCAAACGCGGGGTATTCCGGTACGACGATCAGGTGATCGACCGCATTCAATCCGAAGCCGACTGCGTCGAATGAACGTTTGGTAGAAAGTGAAAAGGGGAACTTCATTTAGCGAGAATGATAAATCGATATTGTAATTCGATGTTCAGGGTTGCAGGCCACTCTTTGGAGT
>JALYTI010000179.1 GCA_030854375.1 Acidobacteriota bacterium
AGTATCTCGATCGCGAGCGCATTACCCGCCGTGCCGGCGACAAACGAATTATTCTTGACTGAAAGGCGATAACTCAGCGTTCGCAGGCTATATTTCCACCTGCGACAAGCGCAAAGTGCGGAGAATTTGCAAAAACGCCTTAAGATCCATTTTCCGGGGCTTTAGCGGATTTTTAGCGGAGGCCTGGAGTGGAGGTGTTAGCGCTGGATTCCACTCCTATTCGGTCGAGTGACCACTGGAAACCTCTGTGGGACTGAAATACTTGCGTTCCTCGATGCGTGGCGTTAACATGCAGCCACTAATCATTTCGGCTTTTTCCCTTAATCATACCGACTCATTGGCCGGAGGTAAAAATGAAAATGAAAGACATGCTGGCCGCGATCGTGGGTTTGGCCGCAGCTGCGGGTGCGATCTTTTATTTCTATAAGTTCGTAACCTTCGCAGAGCCCGGAGGAGGCCACCGTTTCGGCTGGATTTCACTAGGGCTGGTAGCAATTGCTTTCGTCTGCGGGTTAATTTACTTCCTGGGTCACGTCAACCAGGAAGAACAAATTCATATCACTCAGTAGAATACAAAGGCGGGCATTCTTGACGCTTGCTTCGACTTTGTCTCATTGCGGCCGACAACGGTGATTGCGCGCCGCAGCTAGCCCATATCGAACCAATTCTTAACGCCGTTTGTGCACCAGTGCGGCTTGCGGAGTGCGCAAACGGCGCTTAGTGTGTTAGAAAGATCAAAACTCATATAGGAGAAGGGAATGTTATGGCTTTGATCGTAATGCTTGCACAGGTGGAAACAACTTTCCACGAGCCCAGCTACTTTGCTCCGGTCATGCTGGGGATGCTCGCGCTTGGCGCTGTGGCCTGGTTGATAGCTGCTGTGCTGGGTTTCGCGCGCGCGCGCGCTTTTGGTCCATCAGTAAGATGGTTTTCCTTTGCGGCAGTGTGCCTGATTTTGTTTCATGTTCAATTCATCGGGCTCGGATTTGGGATGTTAACGAAAGACAACAACCTGATATTCAGTATTCTGACATTCTTCAACGTGTTTGTGGTGCTCGCGGCTATTTGCGCGATTATGGGCTTTATTAGATTGACGAGTCCGCGCTGATGTCCGAGAAACCAGGGTCTGCCATAATTAACGAAGCGGCCTGGTCGCAGAATCGGGCACAAACTTAAGTCTGTCGGACAGTGCTAGAACTTGCCTTGATGTTGAAAAAAGTTTTCGTAGTGGCCGCGCTCACAATTGCTGTGGGCGCGGCGTTTTTGTTAATTCGTGACCGCAGTAGTTCCCACTCTGGAAAACGGCCCGACTCTTTTGTGCGCACTCGTGGCAGCCGCTTCGTTGTTGGTGGAACTCCATTTCGTTTCGTTGGCGCGAATGTCTCAGTTATGTACCGCGATGAAGATCGCGCGCGAATGCCGGAGACTCTTGCGCGCGCGTCTCAGGCCGGTATCCGGGTTGTGCGTGTGTGGGCTTCGGGCGAGGGTGGACCAACCGACGTCAGGCCGGTGGCGGATCTCGCCGACTGGCCGCGCACCCATCCCTTTCGCTGGTCACCCGGCAGATGGAACGAAGAAGCATTCGTTCACCTGGACAAGGTTTTAGAAGAGGCAGGACGCAATAACTTGAGGGTGCAACTGTGCCTCGCAAACTGGTGGCGCGATACAGGTGGTGTTACCCAGTATTTGCGCTGGGCGGGCGTCACCGATGCCGCTGACGACAAATTCCGTTTTGGTATTAACCCTGAGCGAGCGATGCTCTTTTATACGAACGACGAGACGCGCCGTCTTTACCGGGAGCATCTGGAAAAAATCGCCACCCGACGTAATACCGTGACGGGCATTCTTTATCGCGACGACCCGAATATTTTTGGCTGGGAGTTGATGAATGAAGCCCAGGCGATGACGGGCCGTTGGGCCGAGCGGCGTGCCTGGATTAAGGAGATGAGCGGCTATCTGAAGTCTCTCGATCCAAATCATGTTGTTGCTCCCGGCGACTGGGGTTACCGTACGGCGGCGGAAAGGCGCGAATGGCTGGGAGATCATCAATTGCCGGATATCGATTACTGCGACGTTCACAACTATCCAAAAGACGATACGGACAGTTTTGTTGATTCACCCAAAGCGCTGCGCGAGTTTATTGATAACCGGGCGGCCGCAGGCTTCTCGATCAAAAAACCAATTGTCTTCGGAGAATTCGGGATGGGGGTTGATGGCTACAATGGCTTTTCCCAGGCCACATGGTTTCGCGCTTACTTTGAAAGTAATGTTCAAGCGGGATCCGCAGGTGCAATGTTTTGGATTCTGACGCCTGATCCGGGTCGCGGTTATGGTGTCACGTACGTTGCGCCGCGAGACCAGAGCGTGCTCAATGAAGTTACACGTGCGTCGCAAATGTTTTCGTCGCTGGCAGCGGCCGATCCGCCGGAGCGTCTGACTGACGCGCGACTTCATTTAGTGCCGCACCAGTTTGCCTGGACCCGTCAGGCAAATGATCCTGCGACTCAGCCGCAGATAATTCACCGCGAAGACAAATCGATCTTGTATCGCTTCAAGCCACAGATGGCGGCAGCCGAGCGATTCGAGAAAGTGGGCGGTGGCCCCGGGTACATCTGGGGATTTGGTGTGGGCCATCTCGACTATGTGATTCCGTCTCGTGAGGATCGACGCCGTGTGAGCCAGGTAATTGTTCGGGCTCACATTCAGCCTGTGCTGCCGGTTGATGCCAGTCCGGATTGGATTCGCACTCGCGTTACCTTATTTGTGAATGGTGCGAACTGCGGCTCGCGGCTGATTTCGGTCGAACCCGCCACACAACCTTTCATTCAAGAATGGCGTATTGATGGATTCCTGACGCGCCTCCGTTTCATGCGAGGCCTGCCCGTGACAATTCGTTTTGCTGTTACTCCGCAATCTGATTGGCTATACGGCGTTAATATTTCAAACTGGCCTGAGGGCTACGACGCGCATGATGCGAAACCGGTAGAGGTTGAGGTGAGGAGTCAGTAAGCAGTAGGCAGGAGCAGGAGGCAGCTACCAAGAATCCCGACTGGATAAAAACTCTGCGCAACGGATGGCTAGCGGTTTGCGGCCTCGACAACCGCGCGTTGTGAATTCCTATCCAGCAGATACACCGAAGCCGAAGGTATGGGACCGAGGAACACCTGAAATGCCGGAGTGCTGGACTGTTTCAGAGCTGCCGTGACTAACTCGTTACTAAAATAACGACGTCCTCGCGCGTCTATTACGAAGTCTCCTTCGCTCAGTTGCTTTAGTGCATTCGGATCGGAAAGAAAAACACAAACCAGATCGGGACGATTGGCACGCTGCGCATAGTATGACGCCAGACTTGGACTCTCGCTCGCAACTTTCGCCCCAGGTCTCGCGCGTTTGGCTATCTCAAACATCACATCGCGCATACTCGCGTCGTAAAATTCATCATGCGGGAAGTAATAGCCCTCTTTAGCGCCGCCGCCTAGTGCATTAGTGTAGAGCCTGAAATGCGGAGATGAGTCAGCCGCGGCCTTAAGTGAAGTCAAAACGACAAGCAGCGCGAGACCGACGCGCACATAAGACCTGGGCCACCCAGCGGAAAGCAAACGGGACAGTCCTTGCGCGATCCAATGACCGGCAAACTGGACTCCGATTGCTGAAGTGATCAGTACGGCAGGAAGGGCGACCGTGAAATAGCGCGTAAATTTCCCGCCGGCAAAACTGAACGTCATCATCCACAAAAACAGCCATAACAGAATGAAGTAACGCCCATCGCCCAGCTTGCGGCGGAAAAGCAGCGGCAATCCGACGAGGAAGCCGGCGAAAGTTAATAATGGTAGCTTGACCGCTACGAAGACGTGATAGAAGTACCAGGGTGTTCCATTCAACCAATCCGTCATCCGATGGCTATAGAGTTTGCCCATAAACTCGTAACCATCATGACTAACCAGTTTTTGTCCGGCGAAGAGTCCCATTTGACGCCACGTCGCAGGCCACAAAATCGGGGGGTTGAGCGCAAGAAAAACAACCCCCATGATAACGAAAAACATGAGCATGCGCTTTTTGCCCAGGCGCCAACGCGTTTCCGGAACTGCCTGAAAGGCCCAGTAATAGCCGATGGTGATAGTAATTATCTGCGGCAGATATTTTGACGCCAGCATAGCTCCGAATGCCGCCGCCGTGGCCCAGTAATATTTTATGGCCCGCTGATTGGATCGGCTTTCAGCGATGCGTTGTCCGCGCAACCAGAAAACATTCGCCAGCAGGAAAAAGAACAGCAAGAAAGTATCTTCTTTGGCAATGCGATTAAAACCGATTGCACTGGGATCAAAGGCCCAGAGAGCTGCCGCAATCAATCCGACTTCAGCGCCAAAAAGTTCAGCGGCAAGAAGGTAAATTAGAATGGCCGTAAACGCTCCGAAGACGACGCTTGGAACACGTAGGGCAGTCTCCGGTGAAATGGTGTGATGACTGCCGAGACTAGTACCGTTCCATTTATCTGCGAAGACAAGGCTCACGGTTAGCAGGGCCTTCATAAGGAGCGGATGCTCCCCATTGGCGGACGTCAGTCCGTGCTCGCGATAGTCTGAGACTGCCTGGAGCTTATTGAGTTCGTCCTCGCTCAAACCTTCAGCACTTAAGTTTGACACTCGTAAAGCAAAGCCGGCCAAAACCAGTACTGCAAGTGTGGCAACAAGCAATCTCCTGCCTACGGAAACCACGCCTCGCTCCGAGAAGAGGTCGGGTCTTAACCCCGCTGTTATTGTTGCCTCAACTGCAGCTGCCAATTTGTTTGCCTTTTAAGTTCGCTTTTGAAGCGCGTGCGCTCCTTACGGACGTCATACTCGCAAAAATAGAGTCACCTAACAAAAGCCGAAAGGGTAGCGCGATCAAATCCGCTGCGCAACTTGAACCTGGAAAGTTTAGTAATCACATCTAAACACTTGCAATTAGCCGCCAGATCAGCCAAGATTCGCGACGATCTTGTTACTTGGTCCGGCAGCGGCCGGTGACGTGTTTACCGGCTCGCCAATCCGCGGCTGCGTAGCGCAAGGCCTCTTCTAGAGAATTTGATTTAATTTTTCACCGCACATTCGTACTTCCCCGAAATCCACGAGAGGAATAACATGGCAGAAATTCAGGAGAATCTTCATACGGACAACTATGTTGGGACTGATGCGCCGGCATACCGCATAGATCAAAAGCTTCATCAAATTCTTTACAAGTCCGAGGCGCACCCCAAACTCGAGCCGATGCCGGAAGAGGTTTTGCCGGAACCCGTCTATCCGCAGCACCCGAATCCCGTGGAGATGACCAGCAAGCAATATCAGACCATGAACGCGAAACGGGGTTGGACTAGCTGGGGCTCTCCTTACTTTAAGTCACGATGGCACAGTAAAGAGTTGCGCCCGCTTATTCCGTACTTGTTTACTGAGTGGAAATGTAATCTGGATTGCCATTACTGCTGGTCCTACAACAACGCCGTCAAAGGCATGACCGAAGACGTTGCCAAGCGTTCTATCGATTGGCTCCACTCGATCGGCTCGCGCGTACTCGCGCTGATGGGCGGCGAGCCGCTGTTAAGGCCCAAGTTCATACATAAGATTGTGGACTACAGTGCAAAAAAAGACATTTACGTTTATCTTCCGACCAACGGCCGTCTGATGAAGCCGGACGTCATCGATCG
>JALYTI010000180.1 GCA_030854375.1 Acidobacteriota bacterium
ACTCAACTCCCCGCCCGTATCGAGCACGAGAACGACATTCGCTGGAATGTGTCGAACGCTTTTGATTTGTTGGGCAACTCCATCTTCAAGCACCAGGACGTCGTCGGGTTCTACTGACGGATCGTAATGGCCGAACTGATCTACGGCGATAACAGGTAGGCGCACCTCTTCCGTGAACACCTTCACAGGCTCTTCCTGACTGTTTGGTGGAGTAGGGGCTGGGAGTGCCTGAGGCGATTTTTGTTGCGCCTGAACAAAAGGCGTTACGATGAGAATTAGGCTTAGAAAAATGCCGAGGTTTAATTTTTGATTAAACAAAATAATTGGTTCTGCCTCTCAGGAATAGGAATCGCGGAGTTGGATGCATGCTGGACCCGTTTCGAGTTGTCCAGCGTTCGTTGGGATGTTGAAGTCCAGGGAAGGGCAGCGTAACTAGTTGCCTGCTTGGCGCGCCTGGGACTGTACAGCAGTTATGGCTACTGCATCGACAATATCTTCCGCTTTACACCCGCGTGAGAGATCGTTGGCTGGTTTGTCGAGCCCCTGAAGAATCGGTCCGATGGCGGTTGCTCCAGCCAATCTTTCAATAAGCTTATAGGCGATGTTGCCCGATTGGAGATCCGGGAAAATGAGAACATTTGCCCTTCCACCTATGACCGATCCGGGGGCTTTTGACTGCGCTACGGCGGGCAGCAGCGCGGCGTCTGCTTGTAACTCTCCATCGATTTCAAGCTGGGGCGCTCTTGCCTTCGCTGTACGAGTAGCTTCGACCACTTTATCGACTAGCCGGTGCCTCGCGCTTCCTTTGGTCGAGAACGAAAGCATTGCCACGCGAGGCGTTGCGCCCAGCAGAGCGCGGCAGGAATCTGCTGAACTGATCGCGATCTCCGCCAGTTCCGCTGCTGATGGTTCGATAACAACGCCGCAATCGGCGAAGATCAAAGCACCGTCGTGTCCGAAGCTGGTGTCGCGCAAAGCCATCAGAAAAAAACTCGAGACTAGTTTGAATCCTGACCGAACACCAATGCAGTGAAGCGCGGCGCGAACCGTATGAGACGTCGTGTTGGTTGCGCCCGCGACCGAGCCGTCCGCTTTTCCCAAGCGCACCATGAGATCCCCGTAATAAAGCGGGTCGGAAACTAGTGTGCGAGCCTCGTCCGCCATCAATCCTTTCGCGCGACGCATTTCGTGAAAAAGGGAAGCCATTTTTTCGAAATCAGGTGCCCGCCGGTGGTCCACGAGTTCCACGCCACTGAGATCTATTCCTTCACGTTGCGCTGTTTCACGAATGACTGCCTCGTCTCCCAACAATGTTATCCGCGCGATTCGATTACGTGCACAAATACCTGCGGCGATAACTGTGCGTGGGTCGTTTCCCTCAGGCAAGACGATGTGTTGGGGTTTCGCGGCTGCCCGTTGGCGAATTCGTTCGAGGATATCCATAGATGAAGCGGTCTAGCGCCGGCTGAACGGAGAACGGTGAGTCTAGCTAACTCAGGAGTAGAGAACAAGTTTTCGTGTGGGAATGAAGTCGTGATAACTTAACAATTCCACACGGAGATCTGAAGCGCAGGGTTTCTCAGGAGGATCGATGTCTGCACTTTTAGCGAGGCGGCGATTAAAGAACGTATTACTATTCTTACCAAACATGCTCTTGTTGTGTGGGCGTCTGCTGACTGACTCGCGCGTGCCCGGAACCGAAAGGGCGCTGGTCGCGGGGGCGATCGTCTACGCAATTATTCCTTTCGACTTGATCCCGGACATGATCCCTTTTGTCGGACAGATTGATGATGTCTACCTGATTGCGTTGACATTATTGCGCCTGATGGAGCGAAGTGATCCAAAAGTCGTTCGCGAACACTGGAGCGGTGGCGGTGACGTTGTAGAGTTCATCGCTGCCTCAGCTTTGCTGGCCGGCAAGTTTTTGCCAAAACCAGTTCGACGAGTGCTCAGCGCTCGAGTGGAAGTTGCTCCAGAGAAAACGGGCGGCAAAGGTATTTCCAAACCCCTGCTTGTGGCCCACCCTGAAGTGGAATAAGTAAATCGACAGGATTAACAGGATGAACAAGATGAAACTGTAGGTCGGAGCGATTTGTCCATCCTTGATTCGATAGGAACCCCAAACTAGTTGCTCACAGCTGCTTCGGTCCGCCGATCTACTCAATTAAGTTTAAGTTGATCCTGTCTTCCGCAGTCTGTCATCTTGTCAATCCTGTTAATCCTATCAGCCCTCTACTTTCCCTTTAGGGCAGTCAACAACTTGTCGTGGATACCGTCAAAGCCGCCGTTTGACATTATTGCGACAACGTCGCCATCTCGCATTTTCGGGAGCAGATGGTCAATGATTTCTGCGGCGTTCGGGAGCAAGAAGGCTGGCTTATTCTGTTTCGAGATTTCTTCGATCAATTTAAGCGTGTTGAGCGCTTCGCCTTTCTCCACAACTTTCTGACCGTCGAAGACGGTGGCAATAACTACATAATCGGCGGCCGAGAAGGCTTTGGCATATTCGTCCTGAAAAACTGCCAGGCGCGATGACCAGGAGCGGGGCTCAAACACGGCAATCAAACGACGGTTTCGATATCTATTGCGCAGCCCGCGCAGCGTTTCGCGCACCGCCGTCGGATGATGGGCGAAATCATCAATGACAGTGATTCCACGTTCTTCGCCTCTAACTTCAGCGCGGCGTCGAACGTTTTTGAAACTGCGAAGTGCCGTATCAATAGCATCCCTTCCAACACCCCACGCGTCGGCCGCAATTATTACGGCCAGACAGTTAAGCAGGTTGAAGTCGCCAATCAACGGCGTTTCAAACGTGCCCCATTCCTTGCCTTCACAGGTGACCGCGAAGCGGCTCAGCTCGCCGGAAAAATCCATGTTACAAACTCGCCACTTCGCGTCTTCGCCGGTGCCAAAAGTTTCGAGTTGAGTGAAGAGTTTCTGACCCATCGAAGCAACAACTTCGCGGACGTTTGCACTGTCCCAGCCTGCTATTAGTTTACCGTTTCCCGGAACGAGGTTCATGAGTCTGCGAAAAGCGAGTTTGACCGCAGCAAGGTCGTTGTAAATATCGGCATGGTCAAACTCGATGTTGTTTACGATCGCGATCTCCGGCAGGTAATGCATAAACTTTGGACCTTTGTCGAAAAACGCCGTGTCGTATTCGTCTCCCTCGATGATGAAGTAATCGCTGTTTGTGACTCGAAAACTCACGCCGAAGTTCTGCGCCACGCCACCAATAAGGAAAGTTGGGTTTAGACCTCCCTGGTCCATCAGCCAGGCTGCGATGCTCGTGGTCGTGGTTTTGCCATGCGTGCCGGCAACCACAAGTGAGCGATGGCCGCGAATGAATTCTTCCTTTACGACTTCAGCCTGCGAACGGTAGAGCAGTTTGCGATTAAGGGTCGCCTCGACTTCGGCGTTGCCCCTGGGAATAGCATTGCCCACAATGACGCAATCAGGCGCCGGCTCAAGATGTTCGGCCTGATAACCTTGCATTACCGAAATTCCCAGCGACGCGAGCATCGTAGACATCGGCGGGTAAACGTTTTGATCGGACCCGCTAACGATGTGTCCTCGCGCTTGTAGCATTCCCGCCAAAGCGGCCATCGCAGTTCCGCAGATTCCGATTAGGTGATAGTGCATGTTGGAGCAGGAGATACGATTACGCCGTCAAAGTTTGAAGTAGGAATAGGACTCATCGCGCTGGATGATTACGCGTTGTTCGGGCAGGGGCCAATTGATGCCGAATGCCGGATCGTCCCATCGCAGTCCCATGTAAGCTTTAGGAAGGTAAAAGTCCGAGACTTGATAAAAGATCTCGGTATCGTCTTCAAGAGTCTGAAATCCATGCGCCATATCTCCGGGAACGTAAAACATGAGCCGGTTCTCTTGTGTGAGCAGCACGCTAACCCACTGCCTGAAAGTGGGTGAGTTTGGCCGGAGGTCCACGGCTACATCGAAAACTGAACCACGCGTGCAGCGCACGAGTTTTGCCTGGCCATGCGGCGCTGCCTGGTAGTGCAACCCGCGCAGAGTTCCGCGCCGTCGATTGTAGGAGACGTTGTTTTCGACGAACCGGCTCGCGAGCCCTCTCGCCTCAAACTCGCGCTCGGAAAACGAGGGCGCGAAGAAACCTCGTTCGTCCTCGAAGCGTTCAGGCTCGATGACGTAGACGCCCTTCAACACTGTCTCGGTAAAGATCATGCTCGGTTAAATATTCTGTTTAGTGACGCACTCTCAACACAATCGCCGCAGACTATTACCTTAGTTTATCTGAGATGGCGACGCGGTCAGCGATACGAAACTCGACGTTGACGCTATTGTAGCGAACTCACCGTCGATGAAAAACATCGACTGCGCCGCTCACCCATTTTTTGGTAGGGGTTCAATGAGAGCGCGGAATTGTACATCGATCTCGTCAATACACTGGGTACGTTCAAGATTTAGTATGGCGAGTTGCTTAGTGACCCCGTCCTTTTCTTCGACCGGAATTTTCTCAAAATCATAGACTTTGTCCTGCACGTGCCACAGTTTGCAGTTTATTTCCGCCAGTAGTGAGAAGATTTCTCCAACACTGCCCTTAATATCTGCAGTCCTGTTGCCTTCTTTTTTGTATACCTTGTTTGCTGCGAAGGTTAATCGCTCGACGGGGATATGTCCTGCGATAGCCGCACTGACAAATTGATTTATTTCGTCCTGAAGTTGTCTCTCCTGCTTCGCCAGACTCTGAAGACGGGCTTCATCTTTGGTGTGCCAATGTTTGAGCTTAACAATCGTGAGCTTATCGCAAAGAGAACCCAGCGTTTCAGCCATTCAATCAGTCCCCCGATATAAAAAGCGTTTTGTCCTCTGGTTACAATGAGAAACGAGTTCTCGCCGGCCAGTTACATATCGATTCAGAATGCTCCGCACTTCTGTCCGGTGAACTTCCCGTTTCCTAGCTAAGCAGCAGCAGGGGCACGCAGCGCGTTGGTAATAGCCTCCGCTGGTGCTCTCGATATCTATTGCGCAGCCCGCGCAGCGTTTCGCGCACCGCCGTCGGATGATGGGCGAAATCATCAATGACGGTGACGCCACCTTCTTCCCCTCTAACTTCAGCGCGGCGGCGAACGTTTTTGAACGTGCGGAGCGCATTGGAAATAGCCTCTCGTCCAACACCCCACGCGTCCGCCGCAATTATTACGGCCACACAGTTCAGCAGATTGAAGTCTCCAATCAACGGAGTTTGGAACCTGCCCCATTCTGCGCCATCGCACGTAACCGTGAACCGGCTCAGTTCGCCCGAAAAGTCCATGTCGCAAACTCGCCACTTCGCGTCTTCGCTGGTGCCGAAAGTTTCGAGTTGAGTGAAGAGTTTCTGACCCATCGAAGCGACAACTTCGCGTACATTTTGACTATCCCAGCCTACTATTAGTTTACCGTTTCCCGGAACGAGGTTCATGAGTCTGCGAAAAGCGAGTTTGACCGCAGCAAGGTCGTTGTAAATATCGGCATGATCAAACTCGATATTATTTACGATCGCGATCTCCGGCAGGTAATGCATAAACTTTGGACCTTTGTCGAAAAACGCCGTGTCGTATTCGTCTCCCTCGATGATGAAGTAATCGCTGTTTGTTACTCGAAAGCTGACGCCGAAATTTTGCGCGACGCCACCAATCAGGAAAGTCGGGTCTAGAC
>JALYTI010000181.1 GCA_030854375.1 Acidobacteriota bacterium
TTGCTGCGACGTCCACTCAGCGCCTTCGGGATCCAGCAACACATTGATCCCGCCCTGATGCAGCCCGTCTGAGATGCGCTTCGAATCCTTATCGATGCCCATCCTGTTCAAGGAACCGGGGCTTTCACGAAACTCCGAGACTTCACATCTGACGAAATGCGAAAGCCTTTTCAAATAATCATTTACGAGCGCCCGCAAATGAGCGTCTTTGGTTTTTCCAGTCCAAATCACTCGCAGCCGCATCGCTCAAAACAAAAGACGCGGAGAAGAGGGGACGCGGGGAAACGGGGATTTTCTTTTCTCACCGCGTCGCCGCGTCTCACTATCTCCCTGTCTCATCTTCAATTTCATCCTTCATCCTTCCGCCTTCATCCTTGCTTTTCCGTGCCAGCTTTTCGTAAATGTTCTTTCGGCTGATTCCCAAAATCCGCGCAGCCTCAGTTTTATTGCCATTGGTAAGAGTCAGCACTTCCTCAATGTATTCGGCTTCAACTTCGGCGAGCGATTGTGGTTTCGCGCGTCTCTTTTGGACACTCACGGCTGCTCGAATTGTCTCGGGCAGCTCGCCCACCTCAATTCGCCGGCCCGTGGAAACAATCACGGCTCGCTCGATAGTGTTAGCAAGCTCGCGCACGTTCCCGGGAAACTCATACTCGCGTAACAATTCCAATGCATCGGGCGACACAGCGCGCACCTCACGTCCGTGTTTAGCGGCATAAGACTTGACGAATGACTCGGCCAGTTCAGGTAAATCTTGCACCCGCTCGCGCAAGGACGGCACTTTTATATGAACAACATTGAGCCGGTAATACAGGTCCTCGCGGAAATGCTGACGTTTGACCGCATCGCTGAGGTCTACATTGGTCAACGCAATCAGGCGCGCATCCACTTTGATCGTCTTCCGGCCACCAAGTCGCTCGAATTCCCTCGTCTCAATAACGCGCAAGAGTTTCGCCTGCGATTCAATCGACAAATACGCAATTTCATCGAGAACCAGCGTTCCCCGATGCGAAGCCTCGAGCCGTCCGGGCTTTTCCTCGCTCGCGCCTGTGAAAGCCCCGCGCTCATAACCGAAGAGCTCAGCCTCCAGCAAACCGCTGGGAAGCGTCGCACAATCGATCTTTACAAACGACTGCGTGGCACGATTTGAGTGCGAATGAATGTAGAAAGCGACGGCGTCTTTACCAACGCCCGACTCTCCCGTGACCAGCACATTCGCGTCGGTACCGGCAACTCGCTCAGCGAGACGAATTGCCTCGCGCATCGCTTCAGAATGCGCAACTATCTCGATCACGATTCATTTCTCAAAGAACTATTGACCTCGCTTACCAGTCCCGCGGGCAATTCAAGTCGCTTCGACTCTCGCCATAACCTTTCGAGGTCATAAAACCTTCGTGCCTTTTCGTCAAACACGTGCACTACGAAATCGCCATAGTCCAGCAAGATCCACTCAGCTGTCTTGTAACCTTCGACACGGGCCGCGGAAGTGCCGGCCTTTTTCAGAGTTTCAAGTATGCCGTCCGAAATTGCCTGCACCTGCCGTTCGTTACTTCCACTCGTAATCACGAAGTAATCAGTAAAGGTCGCGATCTCACGAAGGTCCAGCAGGACGATATCAATGGCTTTCTTTTCGCCGGCGGCGGTAAGGGCCGTCAGTATTCTTTCGTCGAGCTCTGCCGGTACCTGCTCTTTCGGTGTGGGCTTGAGTTGCAGACTCCCGGTTGTTGTGGGGTATAGCGATTGTTCCTTGGCAGTTGAGTTATGCTTCATTCGTATTTCTATACAGCCTGTACTTTCTGATGTAATCCGCCACTGCGGGTGGCACTAGTTTGCGTAGATTTTCATCCTGGTTCTCGCGCGCGGCTTTTCTGATTTCAGTTGCCGAAACGTCAAGCATGACTAAGTCAGTCACAAAAATCTTCGGCTTACCCGGTTCGACCTCATTAGCTACGCTCTCACTATCTGAACCGCGCACATCAACCACTTTCGCGGCCGCGGCACCAACATTATCCGTCGAGAACTCGTAACCGGGTCGAGTAACGACGATAAGATTAGACAATGTCATCAGTCGCTCCCACTCGCGCCAGGTAGTAATTTCAACCCACGAGTCTGCACCCATGACGAAAAACAGTTCAGCACGCTCTCCGAGTTCCGCGCGAAAGTGATTGAGCGTATCAACCGTGTACTGTCGCTGAGGCGCATCCAATTCATAACTTGAAAGACAAAGCCTCGGCTGGTCCTGGGTCGCCAGCGCCAGCATGGCGTAGCGATGCAGGAACGACGAAACTTCCCGATCCAGCTTATGCGGTGCGACGCGCGCTGGAACAAACAAGAATTCGTCTATCTCAAACAGCCGGGTAACCCTTGTCGCGATCTCCAAATGCCCAGAATGAACTGGATCAAACGTGCCGCCGTAAATAGCAATACGCTTTCGCTGGTCCATCCGGTTAGACAGACTTCCCTGTCTGCCCATGCTCCAACAACGGCTGCCCAATGCAAGGCATCAATGTCAGTTTACACAGCCAACTGAATTGTGGCCTCCTCACTCAAAGCCTTCAGCTCATCGAGCCGGGCGGCGATCGCGGCGACAAGTTCCTGGGTGCCTTGATTCGTCACTGAAGAGATCGCAAAAAACGCCAACCCTTCCGCCGCTGCCTGCTCCCTTAACAACTCCAGTCGGGCCCGGTCATCGAGGGCGTCAATCTTTGTGGCCACCACAATCTGCGGCCGGCTCGCCAGAGCCGGATTGTAAGATCGCAACTCGCGATTCACCGTCAGGTAATCCTCAACGGGTTCCCGTCCTGAAAACGATGAAACATCTACCAGATGAAGCAGCAATTTTGTCCGCTCGATGTGACGAAGAAATCGGTCGCCCAATCCCGCACCCTGATGCGCGCCCTCGATTAAGCCAGGGATATCTGCCACCACGAACGTGCGGAAATCACCCAGGTCGACAACACCGAGATGAGGCTCCAGCGTAGTGAACGGGTAATCCGCGATCTTTGGCTTTGCCGCCGAGATTGTGGATATGAGAGTCGATTTGCCGGCATTAGGAAATCCTACGAGACCCACGTCTGCCAGGAGTTTTAGTTCGAGTTGCAACTCCAGCTCTTCACCTTCGCTCCCGCTCTGGTGATAGCGGGGAGCGCGATTGGTTGAGGTCGCGAAGTGAGAATTACCAAACCCTCCTCGTCCGCCCTTTGCCGCTCGCCAACGCGCGCCGTCAGTAGCCAGATCCTGCAAAAATTCGCCTGATACGCTCTCAAAGATCTGAGTACCGACGGGTACCCTTACGATAAGATCTTCGCCTTCTCGCCCGGAACAATTGGATCCTTCTCCGTGCCTTCCGCGATCGGCAATGTGTATGGGGTTATAGCGAAGGTGCAGCAAAGTGTTGAGGGAAGCGTCGGCAACGATCCAAACATCCCCTCCACGGCCGCCGTCACCGCCCGAGGGACCACCGCGAGGCACAAACTTCTCGCGACGAAATGCCGTTACGCCATTGCCGCCATTGCCGCCTTGTATGCGAATCTTGACACGATCAATAAACATTTAAATCGAAAGCGACGCCGGCGCTAAGTCTAAAACTTGGCTCAGGCGTCGCGTGATAGCGTTGCTTCGTTTGCACTGCCTATGCTGAAGACGCCTGCTCTAGCGGATACACGCTAATGAATTTTCCTGTTCGACCTTTATCTTCAAACTTCACAATGCCCTCGATCAGCGCGAAAAGAGTGTCGTCTTTGCCGAGTCCCACGTTTTTACCGGGTTTCCATTTCGTCCCTCGCTGCCGGGCGATTATGTTGCCGCCAACGACCCTCTCGCCGCCAAACTTTTTCAAACCCAGTCGTTGCGACTGAGAGTCGCGACCGTTACGAGATGAACCAACACCTTTTTTATGTGCCATGCTGAGACTTCAGATTTCACATTTCAGATTTCAGATTTGAAATACCACAGCAGATCGGCAGTAGTCGCAAATCGCAAAGTCGAAAACGAAATCTTCCTCCTATCCAATCGAATCAATTGTTATTGTCGTATATCCCTGGCGATGCCCTTGCTTGCGTTTATAGTGCTTACGACGCTTCTTTTTGAAGACAATGATCTTGGTGCCACGTCCATGCTTCACCACCGTCGCGGAAACTTTCGCTGCTCCGACGACTGGGGCGTTCTTTTTGGCGCCATCTCCGGCGGTCAACATAGCGTCAAGCTCAATTGATTTCCCGGCTGCTGCCTCAACTGAGGGAATACGTATGGTGCTGCCTTTTTCTACGACAAACTGTTTGCCGCCCGTTTTGATAACTGCGTATGACATCTCTTTGTCCCCTCAGACGAGCCTCCTCGCCATGGAAAAGTCGATTATTATAGGCATCCCACTCTCAAACGGCAACCGCTCGAGACTCAACCTGCCGGCGCCGCTACACCGCTTTGATTTTTGGATACTTTTGACCCGTTTTGAGTCAGAAAGTGCTCCATGAAACTCGTTGAGATTTCGCCTGCTCTAAACTTCGGATCGTCCATGATTTTCAAATGCAGCGGAATCGTAGTTTTGATGCCTTCGATAACCATCGCCTCCAGGGCGCGCTTCATGCGCGCGATTGCCAGCTCTCGCGTTCGAGCATGCACGATTACCTTAGCGATCATTGAATCGTAAAACGGTGGTACCGAGTAACCCGCGTAGACGTAAGTATCAACTCGTACGCCCGGTCCACCTGGCAGGTTGAACGCCGTAATCACCCCGGGTGACGGCGCAAATGTCTCCGGATTTTCAGCGTTAATCCTGCACTCAATCGCGTGCCCGACGATCATGACGTCGTCCTGCGTATAACCCAAGCGCTCGCCTTCAGCAATTCTGATCTGGTTGCGAACAATGTCGGCAAGCGTAACCATCTCTGTGACCGCATGTTCGACTTGAATGCGCGTATTCATCTCCATGAAGTAAAACTTATTGTCCTTATCCAGCAGAAACTCTACTGTGCCCGCGCTCGCATACCCGAGCTTCTTGCAAGCTGCGACCGCAGCGTCGCCCATTTGATTGCGCAGCTCAGGAGAGAGCACCGGCGAGGGAGCTTCTTCCAATAACTTCTGGTGACGTCGCTGGATTGAACACTCGCGCTCGCCGAGATGAATGCAGTCGCCATACTCGTCAGCTAAGACTTGAATCTCAATGTGGCGCGGGTCCTGGACGTAGCGTTCTATGTAGACGCTGCCGTCCTTAAATGCCGCGGCCGCTTCAGTCGATGCTGTCTCGAGAGCTTTGCCCAATTCGTTTTCTGCGTGAACGATGCGCATGCCTCGACCGCCACCACCTGCCGAGGCCTTTACGATCACGGGAAATCCGATCTCGCGCGCCAACCTTAAGCCTTCCGCTTCCGAGGTAATGGGCTCCGGACTACCCGGAAGCACGGGCAAACCCGCTTCCGCCATGGCGCGTCGAGCTTCAACCTTGTCACCCATCAAACGAATGATGTCGGCGGGTGGTCCGATAAACTTGATGTTGCAGGCGGCGCAAATCTCCGCGAAGTAGGACGACTCCGCCAGGAATCCGTAGCCGGGATGAATTGCGTCGACGTTGAAGATTTCAGCAGTGCTAATAATTGCCGGAATATTCAAGTAGCTCTGAGCGGAGGGGGCAGGACCAATACACGCCGCTTCGTCAGCAAAGCGCACGTGAAG
>JALYTI010000182.1 GCA_030854375.1 Acidobacteriota bacterium
AACCAAAACAAACCCATCCGCTACCGCGGATGGTACTGACAAGCCAATGCCACTACCGTGGGCAGTACTGACAGGACAACAACCTCGCTGACTCGGCGGTCGCGTCACTGAGACCCTAAAAACTCGAGCAGTGCAGCGTTCACTTCGGCGGCTGCCTCATTTTGCACCCAATGGCCGCTATCGGCGATACGAACCTCGCGATAGGGAGCGTCAACAAACTTCTCCACTCCGCGAACCGTTGAGGGCAGGATCGCGAAGTCCTGTTCGCCGAAAATAAATAATGTTGGAACGCGAATGCGGCCATCCCTTCGAGGCTTAGTTTTGTCGCGCCTGGCCGTACTTCCTCGTGAAATCAAGCGTCGAACATTTGCGCGATAATAGTTGACGGCGCCGGTCAGCGCACCGGGCTGTCTGAGAGCCTCTTTGTAAATCTCAATATCCGCATCGCTGAAACTGCCTTTTCGGGCAACAGTGTCTTTAAACGTGCGATCGAGTCCACCCAGGTTTTTTCTACTAATGGCCCATTCGGGGATACGTGGAAGTTGAAAGAAAAACATATACCAGCTTCGCAGCAACTGCCGAAGCGTGAGATTTGCGCGCCATGCCGCGGCCGGCGGGACTTGTAACGCAGCAAGTTTGGAGACCCGCTCCGGGTATTTTTGCGCGACGGCCCAAGCTACGCCGGCACCCCAGTCGTGACCCACAATGGCCGCCTTGTCCGCACCGAAATGGTTGATCAAGCCTACGACGTCTTCGACCAAAACCTCAATGCGATAGTCTACAACCCGCGAGGATTTATCGCTCAAGTTGTAGCCACGCATATCGGGCGCAACGACGTGATAAGTCTTTCCGAGTGCGATTAATTGATGCCGCCACGAATACCAAAACTCCGGAAAGCCGTGAAGCAAAATGACAAGAGCTTCGCCGCTACCTGCCTCAGCATAGTGCAATCGAATCCCATTCACCTGGGCGTATCCGTGCCTGATGACTGTCATCCTTAAGTGCTTTGAAAACCTCTCTCGTACAATGTCGCAAAGCAGGTCTTTGCGTTTCTTTGCGAAACCTTGGCGTCCTTTGCGGTTCGGTTTTCGGTTTGAATAATTTCAAAAGCCTAAGCGACGTGCTTCATCATCGGAAATATCAATTTCCATCCTCAGGAGCGCAGTCGAGAACGTCTTACCCTGAGCATCAGTCATCAAAGATACGGTCCCGCCACCACCAAGGCTTTCATGCAGGAGAAAATTGAGCGCGCCAAGATTTGGTAGTTCAAATCTCTCCACGGCGCCCTTACAAATTCCTCTGAAGTGCTCCTTGACGCGCTCGGCAGTGACCTCACGAACCAGCAACGGATATATCTGCTCACGCAATGCTATCAATCCGACATTTGCGGTATCGCCTTTGTCACCCGATCGGGCGTGGGCAAGTTTGGTTAGTTGCACCTTCATGCTCAAAAATCTCTACCGCAACCACGCAAATCAGATTTTCCATTTGTCATTTTTCATTTTTGATTTCTCATTGCCATTGTCATTGAAGCGTTTGTGCTCTCTACAAATGAAAAATGAGAAATCTCAAATATCTCAAATGACAAATGGAAAATTTTCTAAAGGCCTTTACACATCAACAATGTCGACGACGGGTACGATCTCTCCCTTGGGAAGAAGTGCCGGCCAATAAGCCACAATCTCCTCGACTTTTGGCCGGCCGCCCGCAAAGCCGGTTACGCCCGGTGGACCAGTCAGTACTAATGGTGCGATCTCCTTTGTAAATCTCTCGACGTTGTTTCGATTCTCACTACGAACGCCGACGCGCAGTTGCACTTCCGGGATGTCAGGTGAAGGTTCCCCGGCGAGTGGGCCGTGCGTAGCATTCACCGCAACAAACTCCGTAAGAATTTGGTCGAACTTTAGGCCAAGTCGATCAAGGCGACTTCTGAGAATTTTATCGGCTGCCCGCGCTTTGTCGTACGCCTCCGGCCATGAGTAAACCAGTGTTCCCACAGCTTTGAAACCGGCTGAATAACTTATCGACACTTTCAAGGATTCGGTTGCAGGCCTTCCTTCGATGCCGAATACGCGCACTCGGTCTTGACCATCGTCCTCCAGACGAACGGTGGTGAAATCGGCCACGCAATCCGGCGTGAGATAGGAATGGGGGTCGCCCATTTCATAAACCAGTTGTTCTTTTACGGACGGAATGTTTACCCAGCCACCAGTCCCTTCGTGCTTCGTAATTACAAACGTGGCGTCAGCTGACGCTTCCGCGATCGGAAATCCCACATTCGCCAGATCGGGAACGTGCCGCCAATCGAACTGGCAGTTGCCACCCGAACATTGCGCGCCACACTCGATGATATGCCCGGCAATCGTTCCCGCGGCGAGCTTGTTCCAATCGTCAGCGGCCCATCCAAACTCATGCATCATCGGCGCGAGCGTCAGACCTGTGTCAGTTGCCCTGCCAGTGATTACGACCTGAGCGCCGCGATTCAGAGCTGTGACCATCGGGCCCGCGCCAAGATAGACGTTTGCACTTTGAATGCGTTCGCGCACAGTCGAAAGTGGCGCTCCGCTGTCCATGTTGCGCAACTCGACTCCTCGGTCGAGAAGTTCGTCCAACTTGCCCATGATGTCGTCGCCGGTAACAATTCCTATGCGGACCTTTCCCGACAGGCCAAGCTCGCCCGCCACGTCTCGGACAGCGCCAGCGCAACCCTGAACGTTTACGCCTCCAGCATTGGCGGTGACGCGAATATTTCGTTTCACGCAAGCAGGAAGAATCTGTTTCATCAACGGAATAAAGTCTTTCGCATAACCAGCCGCTGGATCGCGCGTACGCTGCTTCTGCATGATCGACATCGTGACTTCGGCCAGGTAGTCGAGCATCAGATAATCGATAGGGCCGCCTTCAACCTGGCGCACGGGCGCATCCGGGAGATCTCCCCAGAAACCCTGTCCGGCTGCAATGCGAATGCTTTTTTTCATCCGAAAAAGTTCAGAGTACGACCTTCAAGAAGTTTAGAGTTCAACCTTCAGGTTGTGCTTTTCGCAGCGGCAAGCTAAAGCTTGAACTCTAAGCTTCTTGTCGCTACCGCGGTTCTGATTCACGCCAGGTTGGGCGGCAGCACAAACTGCCCAATGTGCGGGCCGCTGTAGTTCAAGCTGGTGCGCAGCGAAAGTTCTAACGCATCACGCGTGGCCTCGGGCGTAATTACGGCATCTACAAAGCCACGCGCCGCCGCATACTTCGCGTCGAGCTCCATATCGTAGGTCTCGCGCACCCGATCCATCTCCGCCTCAAGTTCCTTACCTGGTCCCAGATCATCGCGTTTCAACTTTTCCAGTTGGCTGCCGAAAACTGCCTGCACCGCCGAGTCGCCTTCCATAACACCCATGCGTCCCGTAGGCCAACTGAAAATGAAATCAGGATCGAACCCCTGGCCTGCCATCGCGTAGTAGCCTGCACCCGATGCGTGGTTCACGGTCAACACGATTTTCGGTACCACGGCCGTAGCCATCGCTTCAACAAAGCGTGCGCCGGCGCGAATGATTCCCGAGTGCTCTGCTGCCGATCCGACCATAAAGCCCGACACATCCTGAATAAAAAGTAACGGCGTCTGGCGCCTGTTGCACGTTTCGATAAAGTAAGCCACCTTCTCCGCTGACTCGGTGTAAACGATGCCGCCGAACCTGGGTGGACCACCTCCCGGCGCGCGGATCATGCCGCGGTTATTTGCGATAACGCCCACCTGAATCCCACGAATGCGCGCATGCCCCGTGATCATCTCCTTTGCATAGTCGGCTTGAAACTCATCCAAATGCCCGCCGTCCAATAGACAGTCAAGCAAGTGCCGGACGTTATAGGGTTGCTTATGATCTTCAGGGATGATGTCGTAAAGAGCTGAAGCGGGTCGTGCCGCTTCCGTAGCCGGCAGGATCGGAACAGGGTTAGGAACTTTCACCGGCAGCTCAGAAACAAATTCTCGAATCCGCGCAATGCACTCTTTGTCGTCCTTCACGCGGTAATGGGCGACGCCGGAAACTTCATTGTGAGTGCGCGCGCCCCCGAGAGTTTCGTTGTCAATGGTCTGCCCTGTTGCGCCCTTCACAAGGTTGGCGCCACCCAAACCCATAAAAGACGTCCCTTCAACCATTATGATCACGTCAGACAGCGCCGGAAGGTAGGCGCCGCCGGCAATGCATGGTCCCATTACGGCCGAGATCTGCGGAATCTTGAGATATCGACGCATCAACGAGTTGTAATAGAAGATGCGCGAAGCACCATACTGTCCGGGGAAAACGCCACCCTGGTAAGGAAGATTCACACCCGCCGAATCGACCAGATAGATGATAGGCACATGCGCGCGCATGGCGATCTCCTGCGCCCGCAGAATTTTCTTAATCGTTTCCGGCCACCATGAACCCGCCTTTACAGTCGCGTCGTTGGCTACGACCACGACTTCCCGTTCGTCGACGCGTCCAACGACTGTAACTACGCCCGCTGCCGGCGCCGCGCCGATTTTTGTTTCCGGCCTACTGCTCTTGCCTCCAGCGTCCTCACCTCTTCCCCCTTGCCCTGTCGCTTTCTCGCGTGACTCCTTGTATTGATCGTAAGCGACTAACAATCCTATCTCTTGCGCGTAGGTTCCTTTGTCGAGAAGCAGGTCGATTCGTTCCCTGGCCGTGAGCTTGCCCTGATTATGCTGCTTGTCGATTTTTTCCGGACCGCCACCCACACGTAGTTTCTCCTCGAGTTGTTGCAACTCGTCAGTCAATTCTCGGAGCCGTTTTGAGGATTGCCTGGCGGCCGGTGGGGCAGGAGATTTTTTCATGTTTCAGACCGGCAGCCAGTCTTAAGTGGAAGCTTCTCAGGTGATCTCAATTTCGCCCATCAAAATAACACGACGAAATCCGTCTAGACAAAGGATGCGAGATCAACAACTGAGCAATTTCGAGTCGCAGCCACCAGGCCGTCGATGGACTAAGACAGAGCTTTAAGTAGTGAATTTGGATCGACGCCATCTGGTACGCCCTCCAGGATGAACACACGCGAGCCGCGGAGCTCTACGACTACCACCCCCTCGCGGGTTTGCCATGAGCGACGGACGTCAGCATTCGCTGAAGATAACTCCATGGGCTTCGCGTCTGCATAACGGCGTTCAGTGCGCTTAGCATACGCATCGAAAAATTCTCGCGCATCTTCAGCTGTGTCCCAAGCGGCGTCTTGCGCCAGGAATACTTGATGCTGAGGTCCTTCGTAAAGCGCGTAGCGATCTCCGGCCCATCCTGCTGCCGCCCGCCGGGACTCCGCCGCCGAATTTAGAAACTGATCGAGAATAAGGTAATAACTCCATTCTCCATTGACGTCCCAATCGACGCGGTGCCAGCTAATAGTGGGCAGTGGGCGGTGCGCAGTGGGCAGTGAGCGGCGGGTAATTCGCCTGCGGTCTGAACGTTTTGCGCCGTTGGACGCGTTGAGCAAATTTGTAAAGTCGGGCAAAACCACCTTTATCGGCTGTTCATAGCTGAAATACTTTTCCGGATGCAGAATCTGTTCGCTGGATTGCGGCAGGCGCGTGAAGGCTTTTGAGATCATGTCCCACCCACCACGTTTATAAAGTTGACTCGTCCATTCAAGGCCTTGCAGGTAAGGAAAGATCAGTGATTCG
>JALYTI010000183.1 GCA_030854375.1 Acidobacteriota bacterium
GTCGTTTTTATCCAACTTGAATTCTGCGCTTACCTCTCCGACAACATCCCCACGTCGATTGCGAACCGGGAAAAAAGCGTAGCGCGACACGGCCTCCAGGGATTCATCGGCCAGAATACCAAGCTGGCGTAACGATTCAATTACAACCGTGGGTCGTGCGCGATGGTCATCCCCATCCTCAATCTTGAGAGCGAGCCCCAGACCCCGGGGCCATTCTTTAGACGGCAATACACCGACAGTGTGAACGCCTTCCGCGCCCACTTTAGAGATCAGCCGATCTTTTGCGGCACGCATTATCTCGGTGTCGAGACGATCCGAGCTGCCTCCAATCAATTCAGGATAAGTCGTCATTGCTGAAACAATGCGGGCGCATGCGCTTTTGGTTTTGTCGTCGAACGTCTGAGGCGGAGCCACTAGTCTGGCGTACATGAGTGCCATCGCTTTAACAGTTACTCCGAAAACCGGAACGCCGCACCCGTCTATGCCAACCGCTATGTCCTCCATGGGCACGTCGGAAAACAGTGATACCGCGCGTCCGATCTCCAGCTGGACGGGATTCGTCGGCTCGTCATAAGTTTCAATGGGCGCACCCAAATGGATCGCGAGTGCCAACATCCCTGCGTGCTTACCGGAACAGTTGTTTTGCAGCACATTTGGCTCTTCACCTTTTTGGCGCAGCCTTCGAGTTACTTCAGGACTGAAAGGCTCGTGCGTCCCACACTTCAGTGCACTCGGTTCCAAGCCGATCTTTCTGAGCATTGAAGCGGCGACTTCCGTATGAATGGGTTCCCCGCTATGAGACGCACAGGCGAGCGCAATTTCTTTTTCGGTGAAGTGGAAATGATCGGCCGCGCCCGACGTGATCAGTGGAATAGCCTGATGTGGTTTGGCTGAAGAACGAAGATAGGTGACAGTTTCTGGTGCTCCAAGATGCGCGACAATCCTTCCGTCAGGTTCGACCGCTACGATGTGTCCCCGATGGCGCGACTCGCATATGCCACCGCGTGTGACTTGCACCAAAGGTTCCGGGGAGGGGATCTCTTTGTTGTTCTCAGACGATTGCCGGGAAACCTGCACCTCGTTCGGGACCTCTGCCAATGAAATTTTTGAACCGGAGCATGTTACCACGGACGATTTAATTGTTACTTTGCTGCTCCACCAGGCTCAAAAAAAAAGGCAGGAGGTTTGTCCTCCTGCCTCATTATTCCGAAATGATTGACTGCTAGATTTTAGCTATTTTCCGGGGTCGCTTCCCGCCGTAACTGAGCACGGTCACCTTAACCGCGCGTCTTCCAAACTGGAGAGCTTCTCTCGTGGTGGGGATCCAGATGTCTATCCGGCGACCTTTAATGGCTCCTCCGGTGTCGGCAACAAGGTATTCGCCGCTGTAACCCCCGGCGTCCAGTCGAACGCGAGATCCCAAAGGTAAATGCGAGGGATCGGCGGCAATAAGACCTTTGCTTACCATCCTGCCGCTGGCTGTTCTGCCCTTCAAGCTGTAGGCGGTTGCAACGTACTGCGTTGCTGGTAGAAGACCTTTCTCCTCCATCGTTCCACTCGGCGTTGACGAAGTGGTTCTCGCCCGCAAAGCGGTTACAGATTCAGCTTTACCAAGCGTGCCAGCCAAATTCGGGTTGGATTCTTGTTTTTGCGGTTGGGAGAGAGGTTCGGCTATGGAAAGTTCAGGGGACAAAACTATCAAACTTAGAAGAAGCACTGTTGCAATAAAAGCGCTCCTGGCTACTATTGTTTTCATTGTCGGGTCTCCTGTCCGAGGTAGATTTATTTCCCAGCGTTCTGCGCGAGTCCGTTCTTTTCTATGACTCGACCTCCGGCTCAAGGAGTTAGGAACAGGTCAGCCGGAGTTGGGGGCTTGCATCCTTGATGCATGCGCTGAAAAACCCAGAAAAGTGGCCAAAAAACAAAACAAGCGAGTAAAGCCCGCTTGTCCTGAGGAGGCTAGCACAGGGGCTAGGGGGTGTCCAGCCGCCATCGTCTCGTGAAACTCAGGCAAACCTGACATACTTTCGTAACTACTGAAATACCTAGGTTTATAAAAAGGACAAAATGAGCTTAAATCCTGAGATTATCCATGAAGAATGGTCGATCCTGCGGGAGCGGTAGCCTGGAGTGGTTTGGCGAGCGGGGCTAGAGGTTGAGGAAATTTTCGACTGCCTTTCGCCCGTCTGGATGCTCTTCATCGAAGAGCTCCGGGTGAAACTGCACGCCAAATAAGGGAAGCTGGGTGTGTTGCATAGCCTGAATCGCGCAGGTTTCGTTGAAAGCGGTGCACTCGAAGCCCTCAGGAAGGGTTTTTACTTCGTCAAAATGCGAGTGCCAAACAGTGACCGAGGACGGCAGATCCTTGAATAGGCCACCGCCATTACGAACCTGCACCGGGAAGAATCCTCGCTCCCGCTTTGCCCCTTCATAACCCTTGCCGGGTGCAAGTCGGGCCATCAACCCAATGGGCGCGCCGAAGGCCAAAGCCATTTGCTGATGTCCCCCACAAACACCGAGTATTGGCCGTGAAGGTTTCTTAATTACGTCAAACACGCCATCCAGCGAGCCCTGAGGGTACTGCTCCCAAGGGTGGCTCTGGCCGCTCAGAATAATGTGAGAAGGCTTAAGGGACTGGACGCGCGCCGGAGAAACGGCGTGGAAGGGCTCGGTTATTACCTCGAGTCCCTCACGCATGCGGCCCAGGACTGCTCGCAATTCGCGAGGACTTGCGCCTTGACCGTCTAGCGTGTTGTCGATGAGATATATCAGCAAGTCAGCCGTGTCCGACACCCCTTCATTATGTCAGACTACTTCAGCCGATAAAACTTCCCATTGAAAGCGCCGACGTAAATCTGCCCGTTCATTATGGCCGGTGTGGCATCCACGTTTTCGCCAATTTGAATTTCCGAGATCAGCTTGCCATCTTCGGCCGACAACGCGTACACCCAACCGTTCTTATCGCCAAAGATCACTCGGCCATCAACGACGGGCGATGTGCCCCAGATCGCAGCCCTGGCGAGATGACTCCAGACCAGCTGTCCGTCTTTGGCTGAGAGACAGTAAAAATAGCCATTGTTTGATCCGATAAAGACTCGCTCCCTGGAAACGATCGGGCTTGCCCAGAATCCCGTCTTTTCTTTCGTCTTCAAGTTCAATCCGCCCTCTGCCTTATAGGTCCAAACTGGATCGCCATTCTCCTGCTTATATGCTCGGACCAACCCATCTTCGGAAGCGGTATACACGAAGCCATTCGCGACCGCAGGCGTTGAGTTGGAGTCAGCGCCCATATGCGTTGTCCAAATGACTGTTCCATCCGCAAGGTTAAGACAGTAAAGATCCCCAGCTTCAGTCCCTACATAGATCTTTCCGTTAACGATGGTCGAGCCGCCCTCAACTGATCCAGCAAGGGGTTGCTTGAATATGAGAGCGCCATCGACCAGATCCAGGCAGTAGTAAAAACCGTCTTCGCCACCGATGTAAACACGGCCGTCAGCGATTGCAGGTGATGAGTCAGTTTCAAAACCGGTCTCATATTTCCACACCAGCGATCCATCGCTCGTATTAAGACAATAGATGTGATTGTCCAGATTTCCGATTACCAGGCGGTCGCCGGCGATGGCGGGGGATGATTTGGCGGCATCACCTGTCTTGTAACTCCATATGACGCTGCCGTCTTTTGAGTTTAGGCAATAAACGCGTGCGTCGTTAGAGCCAAAATAGACTCGATCATTGACTATCGCAGGTTGTCCTGGCCAACCGGATCCGGCCCAGGGAATCTTGTGGAAGCGTCCGCTGGCCCATTCGGTTTTGAACTCCCAAACAATCTGTAAGGGAAGATTTGACCACGGCCCCGTTCCGTAGAAGTCGCGGGATGGGTTTCCCAGCCAGGTTGGTATGCTAGTGGGCGCGGGTTCGGTGTGCCTGGCTTTCGGCTCCGCTACTGTTTCTTTAACAAGTTTGCCCGCGCATGACGTTAGCGATAAGGAAAGAGCCAGGAGCAGAAGAAGTATAGTGTGGCTCGGGAAAAACTCGGCGTGCCAAAAATATTGGGCCTTAAGACGAGACTTCATCGGGGGGAATTCCTAAAGACTGCCAAACTTCCCAGGGTCGGTCCGGGGCAAGCACGAATGCTAAGTGCCCAGATAGCGGGCTGCCTAAGGCGTCTGAGTTAACCATTCACCGCCATAAATTACTTCAGCAGCACCCGTAATGACAACCTCGCCCACATCGCCATTGCCGCGCCAGTGAATTTTTGCCTTGCCCCCGGGCATCAGGACTTCGACCGATCTTTCAGTTTCTCCTTTGATCATTGCGGCAACGGCTGCAGCGCAGGAACAGGTACCCGAAGCCATGGTTTCGCCTACGCCACGTTCCCAAATCCGCAGCTCAATGGTTTTTCGATCCTGAACACGGACAAAGACAACGTTGGTACGATCGGGAAACTGATGATGATTCTCAAGATTTCTTCCTACTCGCCGCCAGTCAAGCTTGTCGAAGTCGTTAACAAAAATGCAGCAATTTGGGTTTCCCATCTGCAATGCTGTGACACTGAACACCTCGCCCGCGACATCCAAGTCGTAGTCGATAACCTTCTCCATTGGTTCTGCCGTGGTCATAGGAATGGAGTTGGAATCAAATTTTGGTTGGCCCAGTTCGGACTCAAAAACATATCGGCCGGGCTCTGTGTGCTCTTGCAGGATGTAACGCTTCACGCCCGCGCGGGTGCTCAAACGAAGCTCTGCGGCATTCCACAATTGTTTGTAATGGAGATAAGCGGCAGCGCATCTGGTTCCATTACCTGACAACGAAGCCTCGCTGCCATCCGGATTAAAGATGCGCACATGAAAATCGGCAAATTGATCTTCCGACGGGCTGATCACTGCAATGCCATCTGCGCCCGCGCCATAGTGACGATTGCAAATGCGGCGGGCAAATTCGCCTAACTGCGCGATTGCTGTGAGATCCCTGGACTCGATAACGATATAGTCGTTGCCGAAACCATGAAACTTGGTAAAAGGGGGAGACATTTGACAGTGATTTTTCTTATTCGGCCTTGGCGAAGATTTTTTTGAACCGTCTAGTTAAGGCGGGTTCGATTCCTAAAAGCCGCAGGTAAACTGTCAACTGACCGCGATGGTACATTTCATGGGCCACGGCAAAGGTAAGAAAGTCCAGCTTCGACATTTCCTTCCCGTCAAAGCGCCGCATCATTTCCTGAAGCTTTTCTCCACCGGCGCGAATACATGCTTCCGATGTTTCCATGCTGCTGCGCATTAGTTCCAGCAGACCATTCTTGTCCTGGACCGTAGTAACTTCGGCAGCATACTCCTTTATATGATCGGCAAAAGACTGTCTCATCAAATTCGTGTCCGGCCGGCACGATTCGCCGACAAGCATCTTTTGCGACTCAACGACGTGCTGGAGAAGTTCGGCCACGCTGCGCGTATCCGGCGTCGCGCGAAACGAGAACTGGTCGTCGGGAATCTGCGAGGCTTCTTCTATAAGCCCTTTCCTTACTTCCTTCCAACCTTCAATCAGGCGATCGATCGACATAGTGCCTCCTTTAACGTAACGAAAACTTTTGATTAGCGGGCAAGAGTCGTGCCTCCGGGTAGTGTTTGAAATTCAGC